>NZ_CAWURG010000045.1:0-139947 GCF_963924895.1 uncultured Sphaerotilus sp. | reverse complement strand
AGCAAAAGACGCATTTTTAGAGGTACCCTGGCGTGACACGCACGCGCATTCTTGGTATCGACCCCGGCTCGCGCCTCACCGGCTTTGGCGTCATCGACGTGGAAGGTAGCCGCGCCGTTTACGTCACCAGCGGCTGCGTGCGATTACCCGACGGCCCGCTCGCCGAGCGCCTGAAGGTCATCTTCGAAAGTCTGACCGAACTCGTGACCACTTACTCTCCCACCATCATGGCGATCGAGTGCGTGTTCATGCACCGCAACGCTGACTCCGCGCTCAAGCTCGGCCAGGCGCGCGGCGCGGCGATCTGCGCCGGCGTGACGCAGGCGCTGGAGATCGTCGAGTACACCCCGGCGGAGATCAAGCAGGCCGTGGCCGGACGCGGCAATGCCGCCAAGGCGCAGGTGCAGCACATGGTGCGCGCGCTGCTCAAGCTGCCCGGCACACCGCAGGCGGACGCCGCCGACGCGCTCGCCGTCGCGCTGTGCCACGGCCATCAGCAGCCGCTCGTAAACGCGATGCGCGGCACGCAACACCGCGCAGGAGCACGCCGATGATCGGACGCCTGCGCGGAATTCTGCTCACCCGCCAACCGCCGCAGCTCACGCTGGAGGTGCAGGGCGTGGGCTATGACATCGAAGCGCCGATGTCCACCTTTTACGAACTGCCGCCGGTGGGAGTAGAAGTGGTGCTGCACACGCACCTCGTGGTGCGCGACGACGCGCATCTCCTGTTCGGCTTTGCCACCGAGGCCGAGCGCGCGTTCTTCAGAAGCCTGCTCAAGGTGAACGGTGTCGGCGCAAAAGTCGCGCTCGCCATTTTGTCCGGCATCTCGGTGACAGTCTTCGCGCGCTGCGTGCAGGACAACGACAGCGCCAGCCTCACGCGCCTGCCCGGCATCGGTAAAAAAACCGCCGAGCGTTTGATACTCGAAATGCGCGACCGTCTGAGCGACTGGCACATCGCCCCTGCGCCCGCCTCAAGCGGGCTCCCGGGCGCAGCGCTGACGGAGAAGCCCGACCCCATCAGCGACGCAGTGCGCGCGCTGATCGCGCTCGGCTACAAACCGCAGGAGGCGAGCCGCAGGGTGCTCGCCATCGACGCTGTCGGCCTCGGCAGCGAGCAACTCATCCGCCGCGCGTTGCAGTCGATGGCGAAGGCATAATCTAATGATCGAGACTGACCGCCTGATCGCTCCCCAAGCCGCTGCGCGCGACGACGACGTCGTGGATCGCGCCATCCGCCCCAAGACGCTCGCCGATTACGTCGGCCAGGCGCCGGTGCGCGAGCAGATGGACATCTTCATCCGCGCCGCGCGTGCGCGCGGCGAGGCACTCGACCATGTGCTCATCTTCGGCCCGCCCGGCCTCGGCAAGACCACGCTCGCGCACATCATCGCGCACGAAATGGGCGTCAACCTCAAGCACACCTCCGGCCCGGTGCTGGAGCGCCCCGGCGATCTCGCCGCGATTCTCACCAACCTCGAACCGAACGACGTGCTGTTCGTGGACGAGATTCACCGCCTGAGTCCGGTGGTGGAGGAAATTCTGTATCCCGCGCTGGAAGACTATCAGCTCGACATCATGATCGGCGAAGGCCCGGCGGCGCGCTCGATCAAGCTCGACCTGCAGCCGTTCACGCTGGTCGGCGCCACCACCCGCGCCGGCATGCTGACCAACCCGCTGCGCGACCGCTTCGGCATCATCGCCCGACTGGAGTTCTACACCCCCGAGGAACTCTGCCGCATCGTCACGCGCTCGGCCGGGCTGATGGGCGCGCCGATCGACGCGGAAGGCGCGATGGAGCTGGCCCGCCGTTCCCGCGGCACCCCGCGCATCGCCAACCGCCTGCTGCGCCGCGTGCGCGACTACGCCGAGGTCAAGGGCGACGGGCGCATCGTCAAGCTGATCGCCGACAAGGCGCTGACGATGCTGGACGTGGATCCGAAGGGCTTCGACGTGATGGACCGCAAGGTGCTCGAAGCGATCGTGCACCGGTTCGACGGCGGGCCGGTCGGGCTGGACAACGTCGCCGCAGCGATCGGCGAGGATTCGGGGACGATCGAGGATGTGATCGAGCCGTACCTGATCCAGCAGGGTTACCTGCAGCGCACACCGCGCGGGCGGATCGCGACGCTGGCGGCGTATCGGCATCTGGGGGTCACACCGCCGGCGAAGGCGGGGGCGCTGGGCGCGGCGGGCGATCTGTTCGGCGAATGATCAGGTCACGCGGAACAGCACCGCATCGCCGTTGGCAGCAGCGCGTTCATAGAATTCCACCACGCCCTTGATGATTTCAAGCACTTCATCGATGGGTGCCTCAATGTTTTCATCGTCGTGACGATGGCGTATCTGGTCCTCGCTGAGGGCGGTCAGCCTCTTGGCCGTGGACGCGACATCACCCGACAATGAATACCCGGAAAACTCGGGGATGGCGTCCGTCTGCTCCATCCCGCAGGCATCCTCGTTCTGGAGCAGGCGCGTCAATTCATACCAGAGGTGCTCGCCTCGCGAATAACACTCGCGGGGTTTCTCTTCGATTTCTCCGTAGAGAAACTCAGCGTAATCCAGCGACCCCTCCAGCATTCTTTGCAGTTGGTCGTCAGAAAGCGCGTAAAAATCGCCACCCATGCTCATGATGAAGTCTCACCCATTCAGTTGAATGGAGAGATGCTAGCTGAATGGGAGAGCAGCAAAGACGGCTGGCGCATCATGAATACTCGGCTTTTTGTTGAACTGCGCCCGGATCCAGCACCACCGGTTCATTTCCAGAGCAGTTTCAAGCCGTGCGGAACAAATTTGCTGAACGCAGCATCCTTGCTGACCATGGTCATTTTTCTGTTAAGCGCCTGCCAGATCAGCATGCGGTCAAATGGATCGAAATGGCTGTCCTCTTCCAGGCGCCCATAGGTGACAGCCTCTTCCGGGCTCATCCCAATGAGTTGAAAAGACATTTCTTCTGACAGTCCGATCAGGTCGTCGACACCAATGGAGCCAAGGTCCAGTTTCTTCAACCTTGTCTTGATCGAGATCTCCCACAACGAAACCGAACTGACATAGACATCGTTATCGGCGTCGCAGAGGATGCCCCGGGTGTACTCCGGTATTTTTTCAGATCCTGAGATCGTCCACAGGAATGTGTGGGTATCGAGCAAGTACTTCACTTGAAGCCCATCAACTCGTTTTCGGTCATTTTGAAGTCTTCGGCGAACACGATGGCGTTCTTGCCATCCAGCACTCCGATCTTGCGGGGCGCCTTTTCCTCCGGGTCCACATACGGAACGATCATGGCAACAGGACGCTTCTTTTTGCCATAAACGATGCCGTAGGTTTCACCCAGCCGGACCCTCTCCAGCACTTCTGAGAACTGGGCCTTGATTTCGCCGACAGGTAAGGTTTTCATGGGGAAAACAATACCCCGTCCCCTTGAACTTGTCAACTTGTCAAGTTCGAATCACCCCGGTCACGACAATCCGTGCGCAGCCACCCCGCCGGGCCGAGCGATGCCGCCATCGCTGCTTTCTTCCAACGCCGCCCCCTCCAGGTGCTGCGTATCCCCCCACCCCACCATCGTCAGCCGCGTGCCGGTGAACAGCAGCCGGTTGATGCTCGCATTGCCGAGCTGCCAAGTGCGCGGCGCCTCGATCGGCATCCCGCAGGCAGCGCGGTAGAGGCAGTCGAGCACGCCGCCGTGGGCGACCATCACCACCGTCTGCCCGGGGTGCGCCGCGGCCAGCCGGTGCGCGGTGTCGATCGAGCGGGCGTAGAAGGTGCGCAGTGACTCGGCGCCCTCCGGCTCGAAATCCGGCTCGCGGGACTTCCAGCGTTTGACCAGCTCCGGGTGAATTGCCTCGACCTCGGCGACGGTACGGCCCTGGAACAGCCCGAAATTGCGCTCGCGCAGGCCGGCGTCGTGCAGCACCGGCAGGCCGATGCGCCGCGAAATCGCGTTGGCGGTCTCGGCGGCGCGCACCAGATCCGAGGCATACAGCACCGCGATGTCTTCGTCCGCCAGCGCGTCGGCGACGCGCTCGGCCTGCCAGAAGCCGGTGTCGTTCAGCGGGATGTCGAGCTGGCCCTGGATGCGGGTGTCGACGTTCCATGCCGTTTCGCCATGGCGGATCGCCAGGATGCGGGTGCTGCTGCCGTGCCCCATCGGTTCAGGCTCCCGCGCCGAGGCGACGGTTCAGCGTGTAGCTGCCGGTGAGGCTGGCCTGGCCGAGCACGTGGCCGTCGATCGCCGCGCGCACCTGCGCCCCAGTGAACGTACCCTCGACCGGGCAGCGGTCCAGATCCGTGGCGTAGAGCGTGAACACGTAGTGGTGCAGCAGGCTGTCGTTGAACGGCGGGAAGGGGCCGTCATAGCCGAAGTAGTCGCCGGCCATGTCGGGGTTGCCGGCGAACCAGCCGGTGTAGTCGTTCAGGCCGTGGCGGGCGCCGTGCAGCGTGGCCGGGCCGGACTTGCCGCGCGTGGTGAACCCTTGGCTGAACGCGCCCTCGGCCACGCCGGTCAGCGTCGCCGGCAGGTCGACCATCACCCAGTGGAAGAAGTCCACCCGCGGCAGGTCGGCCGGCACTTCGCGGTCGGTCTGGTTGACGTCGTCGCCACGGCTCGGCACGTCCGGGTCGTGGCAGATCAGCACCAGCGAGCGCGTGCCCGCGGGCAGGTCGCTCCAGGCGAGATGCGGGCTGACGTTGTCCGAGAAGGTGACGCCGGCCGCCGCGTCCGGGCGGCCGGCGGAGAAACGGGCGGGGATGGCGGCGCCATCGGTCAGGCTGTCGCTGTGCAGTTGCATGTCGGGTTTCCTTCGAAGTGCGGGGATGCGGGGTTGTCAGACGCCCCAGACGATGTCCTTGCCGGCCTCGTGGGCGCGCTTGAGCAGTTCGATGAACGGCCAGGCGCGCTGGCGCAGGCTGACTTCCTTGGGCGGGGGCATCGTGTGGCCCTCGGCGGCGGCGTCGGCCTCGGCGGTGCGGCGGGCGCGGTCTTCATCGGCCACGGCGTGCTCCAGCGCGGCGATGGCGGCGGGCATCTGTTCCGGCAGGAAGATGCCCTGCGCCGCCGGCTCGCGGCCCACCAGTGCCATGATGCGGTCGCCAACGGGGGCGGTCATGATCAGGTCACCTTCGACCTTGGACTTGAACTTGTACAGCATGGCAATCCTCCTGCTTCATCGGGTTCGATGGGATGGAACGATTGTGCAGCAGGCTCAGTGTGTTGTGCTGTCAGCGGACACGCCGAGTGCGGCGGCGATCTGCGTGCGCACCGCCTCGCCCAGCGCGCGCCGGTCGAGGCCGTCGACGGGCTGCTGCGGCAGGATGTCGATGTGCACCACCAGCCCCTCGGCGCAGACGATGGTCCAGAGGCTCTCGGCCAGCGTCGTGTCGCCGATGTAGGCCGCCGCCGGGCTGACGGCATGGTCCGGATCGGAGAATCGCAGCGCCAGCGGCTGCAGCGGCGTGCCGGTGGCGACCGCCGCCTGCAGCAGGTTGGCGTGGAAGGGCAGCAGGTGGCGGCCGTCGGAGGTCGTGCCTTCGGGGAAGACGGCGACCGTGTCCCCCTCGCGCAGCGCCTGCGCCGACTGGTGCACCACGCGCAGCGCGTCGCGCTTGTTCTCGCGCTCGATGAACAGCGTGCCGGCCGCGCCGATCAGCCAGCCGAGCACCGGCCAGGCCTTGACGTCGGACTTGGACACGAAGCGCGCCTGCGGACAGACCGCGTGCACGGCGGCGATGTCGAGCCACGAGACGTGGTTGGCGACCACCAGCTGCGGGCCAAGCTGGAAGCGCCCCATGGGCTGCAGGCGCATGCCGAGAAGCGCCAGCAGCTTGGCGGACCACCACTGGATGCGGGCGCAGCGGTGCGCGGCGCTGGCGCCATCGAACTCGCGCCATGCCACCCAGACGCCGTGCAGGATGTGCACGACCACCCGGCCAAGGCGCCAGACCGCCCGCACGCGGCGCAGGAGCATCAGCGCGTCTCGTGGGCGACGGTGCCGGCCACGAGCGTGGTGCGCACACGGCCCGGCAGCGCCATCCCCGTGTCGGCGAAGGCGAAGGGCGTGTACTTGCCCTGGCTGAGCAGAACATCCGGCGTGACCGGCCAGAGGGCGTCCGGGTCGAACACGCAGACATCGGCCACGCCGCCCTCGACCAGCCGGCCGGCGCTCGACGACAGCGAGCCCAGCGCATCGCCCAGCACGCGCACCGGCTCGGAGGTGACCCGCGCCAGCGTCGCCGGCAGCGACAGGCCCACGTCCGCGCCCCACTTCAGCGCCAGGCTCAGCAGCAACTCCAGCCCGGTGGCGCCCGGCTCGGCCTCGGCGAAGGGCAGCGTCTTGGCGTCGCCCTCGACCGGCGTGTGGTCGGAGACCAGCGCGTCGATCGTGCCGTCGGCCAGCGCGGCGCGCAGCGCGTCGCGGTCGCGGCCCTGGCGCAGCGGTGGCGTCAGGCGCATCGCGGGGTTGAAGTAGCCGATGTCGATCTCGGTCAGGTGCAGCGAGTTGATGCTGACGTCCGCGGTCACCGGCAGGCCTTCCGCCTTGGCGCGGCGCAGCAGCTCGACCCCGGCCGCGCTCGACAGCCGGCACAGGTGGACCCGCGCCCCCGTGGAACGCATCAGATCGAAGATCGTGTGCATCGCGATCGTCTCGGCCGCCACCGGCACGCCGGACAGGCCCATGCGCGTGGCGACACCACCGCTGGCCGCGACGCCCTTGCCGAGCCAGTAGTCCTGCGGGCGCAGCCAGACGGTGTAGCCGTGGGTCGAGGCGTAGAGCATGGCGCGTTGCAGCACCAGCGTGTCCTTGACCGCCACTTCCGCCTGCGAGAAGCCGACGCAGCCGGCCTCGGTCAGCTCGACCATCTCGGTCAGCGTCTCGCCCTTGAGGCCCCGGGTCAGCGCGCCCAGCGGGAACAGCCGGCACAGGCTGAGCTTGCGGGCGCGGAACTTGAGCATCTCGACCAGGCCGGGTTCGTCGAGCGCCGGGTCGGTGTCGGGCGGGCAGACGAGGCTGGTCACACCACCGGCGGCGGCGGCGTTCAGCTCGCTCTCCAGCATCCCCTTCTGCTCCTGGCCCGGCTCGCGCAGGCGCGCGGCCAGATCGACCAGACCGGGGGCGACGATGCAGCCGGCGGCGTCGAGCGTGCGGTTCGGGTGGAAATCGGTGGGTGTGCAGCCGATGCCGACGATGCGGCCGGCGGCGATCGCCACTTCGGTGACTTCGTCGCGCCCGGAGGCCGGGTCGATCACGCGGCCGTTCTTGATCAGGATCTTCATGCTTCGTTCCCCGCGATGATCGACATCACCGCCATGCGCACCGCGATGCCGAAGGTCACCTGCGGCAGGATCACGCTGTGCTGCCCGTCGGCGACCGACGAGTCGATTTCCACGCCGCGGTTGATCGGCCCCGGGTGCATCACGATCGCGTCCGGTGCGGCCAGTGCGAGCTTCTCCTCGGTCAGGCCGTAGCTCTTGAAGTACTCGCCCGCGCTCGGCAGCATCGCGCCGGTCATGCGCTCGTTCTGCAGGCGCAGCATGATGATGACGTCGGCGTCCTTGATGCCCTCGGCCATGTCGTGGCAGACGCGCACGCCCATCTCGCGCAGGTCGCCCGGCACCAGCGTCTTCGGCCCGACGGCGCGGATTTCCGGCACGCCCAGCGTGGTCAGCGCATGGATGTCCGAGCGCGCCACGCGGCTGTGCACGATGTCGCCGACGATGGCCACCCGCAGCTTGGTGAAGTCCTTCTTGTAGTGGCGGATCGTGTACATGTCGAGCAGCCCCTGCGTGGGGTGCGCGTGGCGGCCGTCGCCGGCATTGACGACGTGGACATGCGGGGCGCAGTGCTGCGCGATCAGGTAAGGCGCGCCCGACTCGCTGTGGCGGACCACGAACATGTCGGCGTGCATCGCGGACAGGTTGGCGATGGTGTCGAGCAGGCTCTCGCCCTTGGCCGCGCTGGACTTGGCGATGTCCAGGTTGATCACGTCGGCGCTCAGGCGCTTGGCGGCGATCTCGAAGGTGGTGCGGGTGCGGGTCGAGTTCTCGAAGAACAGGTTGAACACCGACTTGCCGCGCAGCAGCGGCACCTTCTTCACTTCCCGGTCACTGACCGAGAGGAAGGTGCTCGCCGTGTCGAGGATGTGGTGCAGCACCGCCTTGGGCAGGCCTTCGATCGACAGCAGGTGGATCAGCTCGCCGTGCTTGTTGAGCTGGGGGTTGCGGCGCGACAGCATCAGCGGGCCTCCTGGGCATCTTGGACGGTGAAGCGGAAACGACCGGCGTCATCGCGGTCCAGTGCCAGCTGCTGCGTGGCCGGCAGCGCCAGACGCGCCGCGGCAAACGCCGGTTGGATCGGCAGCTGGCGACCACCGCGGTCGACCAGCACCGCGAGCTGCACCGAGGCCGGGCGGCCGAAGTCGAACAGCTCGTTGATGACGGCGCGGATGGTGCGCCCGGTATAGAGCACATCGTCGATCAGCACGATCGGGCGGCCGTCCACCGAGAACGGCAGGTTGGTCGCATCGGTGGTCGAGCCCAGGCCGCGCGAGCCGAAGTCGTCGCGGTGCATGGTGCTGGAGATCACGCCGTGCGGGGTGGCCAGGCCCAGGTCGCGCTGCAGGCGCTCGGCCAGCCAGGCGCCGCCCGACCACACGCCCACCAGCACCACATCGGGCACGATCAGGCCACGCACACCGGCCAGCAGCTCGGTGTAGAGCGCCTCGGCGTCAAGGTGCAGACTCATCGGGGTTCCTTTCGTTCTTGTTCGTCCAGATATTGCGTGAGCAACAGGGCCGCCGCCGCCGCGTCGGCATCGCGCGCACCGCCCGCCAGCACCTCGGTGGTGCTGTAGCGCTCGTCCACCTCGAACACCGGCAGGCGGAAACGTCCCTGCAGTTGCCGGGCAAAGCGCTGCGCGCGGCGGGTATTGTCGTGGGCGGCCCCGTCCGGGTGGAAGGGGATGCCCACCACCAGCGCGTCCGGCTGCCACTCCTGGATCAGCGCGGCGATCTTCACGAAGCGGGCGTCGCCCTCGGCCGTGACCGTCGTCAGCGGCGTGCCGTGGCCGAGCAGGCGGTTGCCGCTGGCCACGCCGGTGCGCTTGAACCCGTAGTCGAAGGCGAGAAACGTCTGGTGCGGGCAGGACGGCGGCAGCGGCGGTGTGCGCGCGGGCGGGGTGTCCGCCGCGGTCATGCGTGTCCCGCGTCTTGCGACAGCATCGCCGGATCGACCCCCAGCAGCGCCAGCGCGCGCTGGTAGCGCTGCTCGACCGGCGTGTCGAAGATGACGGCGGGATCGGCGTCGACATTGAGCCAGCCGTTGCGCGCCATCTCGTCTTCGAGCTGCCCGGCACCCCAACCGGCATAGCCCAGCGTGATGAGCACCCGCTTCGGACCTTCGCCGCCCGACAGCGCTTCGAGCACGTCGCGGCTGGTCGTCATCGCCAGTCCGCCGGGCACCGAGAGTGAAGAGGTGTAGGGCGCGTGGTCGTCGGCCTGGCGGTCGTGGAGCACGAAACCGCGTTCGGTCTGCACCGGGCCGCCGTAGTAGACCGGCGTGTCGGCCAGGTCCGGGCGGTCGAGCGTCATGTCCACCCGCTCGAACAGGTTGCTGACCGTGATGTCGATCGGTTTGTTGATCACCAGGCCCAGCGCACCGCGTTCGGTGTGCTCGCACAGGTAGACGACGGAGCCAGCAAAGCTGTCGTCCGCCATGCCGGGCATGGCGATCAGGAACTGGTTGGTGAGGTTGATACTGCCAAGGGCGGACATGGCGCGGATTGTACCGATCGCGCAAACTGGCGGACATGCACAGCCTGCTCCCGCCCCCACCCCGCCTGGACCCCGTGGACCGCGCCCTGGTCTGGTTCCGCCGCGACCTGCGCCTCGACGACCACGCCGCGCTGCACCGCGCCCTGCGCCACGCGCGGCAGGTCTGGTGCGTCTTCATCTTCGACACGACCATCCTCGACGCCCTGCCCCGCGCGGACCGGCGCGTCGAGTTCCTCTGGCACGGCGTGGAAGAACTGGACCGGCTGCTGCGCGAGCGCGGCGGCGGCCTGCTGGTGCGCCATGGCGATCCGCGCACCGAGATTCCGGTGCTGGCGCGCGCGCTGCACGTGCAAGCCGTGCACGTCAGCCGCGACTACGAGCCGGCCGCGGTGGCACGCGATGCCAAGGTGCGCGGCGCGCTGGCGGACGCTGGCATCTCCTTCCTGAGCTGGAAGGACCAGGTCATCTTCGAGCACGAGGAGGTGATGACCGCCGGGGGCACGCCCTTCTCGGTCTTCACGCCCTACAAGAACGCCTGGCTGAAGAAGCTCGATCCGTTCTACCTCACGGCCTACCCGATCGAGCGCCATGCCCACGCACTGGCCCAACCACCCGCGGCGCTGGACCGGGGCCTGCCGCGGCTGTCGGACCTGGATTTCCTGCCCACCGACATGGCCACCCGGCTGCACCCGGGGGCCAGCGGCGGCGCGCACCTGCTGCTCGACTTCCTGGAGCGCATCGACCACTACGAGGACACCCGGAACTTCCCCGCCGTGAAAGGCCCGAGCTACCTGAGCGTGCACCTGCGCTTCGGCACCGTCTCGATCCGCCAGCTCGCCCGACTGGCGCACGAGCGCATGGTCGGCGGCTCGCGGGGGGCCGAGGTCTGGCTGTCGGAGCTGATCTGGCGCGATTTCTATTTCCAGATCCTGCACCACCACCCGCGCGTGGTCGGCCACTGCTTCAAGCCCGACTACGACGCGGTGAAATGGGACCACGGCAAACACGCCGACGCGCTGTTCACCGCCTGGTGCGAAGGCCGCACCGGCTACCCCCTCGTGGACGCCGCGATGCGCCAGCTCAACCAGACCGGCTACATGCACAACCGGCTGCGCATGGTCGCGGCGAGTTTCCTCACGAAACACCTCGGCATCGACTGGCGGCGGGGCGAGGCGTATTTCGCGCTGCACCTCAACGACTTCGACCTGGCCGCCAACAACGGCGGCTGGCAGTGGGCGGCCTCGACCGGCTGCGATGCGCAACCGTATTTCCGCATCTTCAATCCGATGACGCAGAGCCGGAAGTTCGACCCGGCCGGGCGCTTCATCCGCCGCTACGTGCCGGAGATCGCGGGATTGAACGACGACGAGATCCACGCGCCCTGGGAGGCCAAGCCGATGGAGCGGCTGGCGGCGGGGGTGGAGCTGGGGACAACCTATCCGGCGCCGGTGGTCGTGCACGAAGAGGCGCGGGCGAAGACGCTGGAGCGGTTCGACGCCCTCAAGAAAGCCGCGCTGAAAACCTGAGCTGCCGGGCGCAGGCTCAGAACAGCTCGATCTCGCCGCAGTGGCTCGTGTCCTCGATCAGCCCCTGCTCGACCAGCACCTCGTGGGAGTGGGTCTGGTTCCGGCCGTGGGTCTTGCCGTGGTAGACGGCCTTGTCGGCGCGGTCGAAACAGGCCTGCGGCGTGTCGCCCGGGCGCACGTCGCTGAAGCCGATGCTGACCGTGACGCGGCTGATGGCCGGGAACGCGCAGGCCTCGATGGCCAGCCGGAAACGCTCGAAGGCCTTGTGCGCACCCACCTCGTCGCGGGCCGTCAGCAGCACGACGAACTCCTCGCCGCCGAAGCGGTAGAGCTGGTCGTCGAAGCGGAACACGCTGGTCATGATGCGCGCCACCATGGACAGCACCTCGTCGCCGACGATGTGGCCGAAGCGGTCGTTGACGAGCTTGAAGTGGTCGATGTCGATCACGCCGAGCCAGTGGCGGCGCACCACCGGGACGGCGCGGCGGTCCGGCGGATCGGCGGCTTCGTCGGGCACCCCGTAGATGCGCCGCGCCTCGGCGACCGTGGCCTGCATGAAGGCGGTGTCGAAGCGCTTGCGGTTGAGCAGGCTGGTCAGCGTGTCGCGCTCGCTGTAGTCGAGCAGGCCGAGCACGTTGCGGTGGCCCTGCAGCAGGCGCCCGGCGGCCTCCAGCGCGGACGCGTCGAGCGGCTGCGCGCTGTCGAACTCGATCAGGCCCTCGATGTCGGTGTCGAGCAGCAGCGGCAGGCCGGTGTGCCAGCCGGAGGCACCGGCCTGCGGCCGCGCCACCACGGCCCGCGCGTCGGCGCAGCGGACCAGATCCGGCAGCGCGCTCCAGGGCACGGGAATGCGCGCCGCGTCGTCGAGGTGCTCGACCGGCGTGGCGCTGTCCTCCCCCTGCAGGTGCTCGCCGCAGAGGATCCAGTGGCGCGGCTGGCCCACCTCCCCCTTGACGCGCCAGAGCCGCACGCGGGTCGCCGCAGTCTGCGCGGCCAGCGCCGTGAGCAGCAAGGCATCGACCTCCGCCCGTTCTCGGCTGCGGGTCATCGCGAGCAGGGTGTCGAGCAGGTCCGGTGTGGTCGAAGGCATGCGGTGTCGCCCCGGCTCAGGAAGCGGTGCCGGGCGAGACCCCGGCGTGGGAGGCGATCAGCCGCAGCAACTCGTCCTCGCTGTAGGGCTTGCCGAGGTAGTGGCTGGCACCGAGTTCGAGCGCCAGATCCCGGTGCTTGCTGGCGATGCGCGAGGTGATCATCACCACCGGCAGCCCCGTCAGCGCACTGTCGCTGCGGATGTTGCGCAGCAGGTCGAAGCCGTCCATGCGCGGCATCTCGATGTCGGAGAGCACGACCACCGGCCGCTCGCCGGCCAGCTGGTCGAGCGCCTCCAGCCCGTCCTTGGCCAGCGCCACGCGGTAGCCTTCGCGCTCCAGCAGTCGCTTGGTGATGCGGCGCACGGTGAGCGAGTCGTCCACCACCAGCACCAGCGGCGCCGGCCTGGCCAGCTCGACCGGCTCGGCATCGTCCGGACCCTTCAGCGCGGCAACCTGCATCAGCCGCTGCGCCTGCACGCCATAGACCGCCGCCAGCGCGACCGGGTTGTAGATCAGCGCCACCGCGCCAGAGGCCAGCAGCGTCATGCCCGCCAGCCCCGGCACCCGCGCCAATTGCGCGCCGAGGTTCTTCACCACGACTTCGTGGTTGCCGAGCACATCGTCGACGTGCAGCGCCACGCGCTGCTGCGCCGAGCGCACGATCACCACCGGCAGCGTGCGCCCGCTCATCTCCAGGCTGCGGCCGGGGCTGTCGAGCAGCGCGCCGAGCCAGTAGAACGGCAGCGACTGGCCGCCGTAGAGATACTGCCCCTCGTGGTAGGCCTGCTCGACCCGCTCGGCCGGCGTGCGCTGCACGAGTTCGATCAGGTTGGACGGCACGGCGATCGAGCGCGTGCCGGCGCGCAGGATCACGACCTGCGTCACCACGGTGGTCAGCGGCAGCACCAGCTTGAAGCAGGTGCCACGGCCGGCCTCGGAGCGGATCTCGATGCGCCCGCCCAGCGACTGCACGTCGGACTTGACCACGTCCATGCCGACCCCGCGCCCGGCCACCTCGGACAGCACGGCCGCCGTCGACAGGCCGGGGGCGAAGATCAGGTCCGTCAGCGCCGCATCGGCCACGACGGCATCGCCGGGGACCAGCCCCATCGCGACGGCACGTTCGTGGATGCGGCCCAGGTCGAGCCCGGCGCCGTCGTCGCGCAGTTCGACGCAAACCTCGTTGCCCTCCTGCACCAGCGACATCGTGATGCTGCCGATGGGGTCCTTGCCGGCGGCGGCGCGCTGCTCGGGCGACTCGATGCCGTGGGTGACACCGTTGCGCAGCAGGTGCTCGAAGGCGGCGGTCATGCGGTCCAGCACGCCGCGGTCGACTTCGATCGAGCCACCGACGATGTCGAAGCGCACCTGCTTGCCGACCTCCTTGGCCGCCAGCCGCACGACGCGGTACAGGCGCTCGGACAGGCTCTCGAACTCGACCATGCGCGTGCGCAGCAGGTCGCCCTGCAGCTCGCGGGTCAGGCGGGCCTGGACGGCGAGTTCGTCCTCGGCGGTCTGGAGTGTCCGCTGCAGCGCGCTGCGCACGGTGGCCACGTCGTTGACCGACTCGGCCATCATCCGCGTCAGCTCCTGCAGCCGGGTGTAGCGGTCGAGTTCGAGCGAGTCGAACTCCTGCGCCGCGGCGCGGGCGGCCTCGCGGCGCGATTCGAGCTGGGTGTCGGCCTGCAGCGTCACGTCGTGCAGCTGCCGGCTCAGGCGCTCCAGGTTGTCGGTGAGATCGCCCAGGGAGCTGCGGATGTGGCCGACTTCGGCGTCCAGCCGCGAACGGGTGATGCTGACCTCGCCGGCCAGGTTGACCAGCCGGTCCAGCAGCGCCGCGCGCACGCGCACCGGCTGCGGATTGAGCACGATCCGCTCGGTCGGCGTGGCCGGCGTGCCACCCGGCGGGGGAACGAAGCGCGACCAGTCGATCGTACCGGCGGTGTCGGTCGGCAGCGGCACCGGGGTGGCGGTCGCGGCGCGCTGGGCGGCACCCGGTGCGGGCGGCGCGGGCAGGCGTGTCTCGGCCACCAGCGGACGCGGCGGGGTCAGCGTGGTCTGGGCCCAGGGCGCCGCCACCATCGTGGACGCGGGTGCCGACTGGCGCTCGCGCAGGGTTTCGAAGGCGGCGACCAGTGCATCGGCCCGCTGCGCCAGCGCCGACAGACCGGCGGTCGGCACCTCCGCACCCCCCGCCAGCAGCGACTCGATCGCGGACTCGAAGCGGTGCGCCAGCTCGCCCAGGCGCATCGCGCCGGCCAGGCGGGCGCTGCCCTTGAAGGTGTGCAGCGTGCGCATGCAGGCGGTCGGCGCACCAGCGCTGCCCGGGTTCTGCAGCCAGGTGACGACCTGCGCCTCCAGCCGCGGCAGCAGCTCCTGCGCTTCCTCGGTGAAGATCGGGAACAGGTCGGCGTCGACCTGGTCGATCTGGTCGATGTCGGCATCGAAGGCGTGGTCGAACACCATCGCGGACGCCGCGGCGGCCGGTGCGGGCACAGGCTCGGGTGCGGGTGCCGGGACCGGCGCGGGCGCCTCGGTCTCGCTGGCCACCATGGTCGCGCTCAGGCGCCGCTGGGCCGCGAAGCTCCAGCCCTGCAGGCGTTCGCTGACCAGCGGCGAGGCCACCTGCAGGAAGCCGGCCGCGAACTGGTGCAGGAGACGGCGGATGTCGTCGCTGACCATCACGAACAGCTCCGCCTCGGACGGGTCGATCGGGTCGACCGCCTGCAGCGCCTGCACCTGGTTCAGCGCATGTTCCAGCGTGCGGGCCAGCTGGGCCAGTTCGGTGAAACCCACGGTCGCCGAGTTGCCGGCCAGCGTGTGGGCCAGCGCCACGGACTCCTCGCCCAGCGGGCGCGGCAGCTCCATCGCCCACAGCGTCAGCTCGGTGCCCAGGCGGCGCGAGACCTCGTCGGCCTCGTTGAGGTAGATGTTGAACAGCGGGATCTGCAGACGCAGCGGGCCGATGACCTTGATCTGGTCGTCGTCGCCCTGCCGGTCGGGCTGGGCCGCGCGCAGCACGTCAGCGGCGATCTGGGCGCGCACCCCTTCCAGGTCGATCACGTCGGCGGTCTGCTGCACCGGCACCGGGACCGGCTCCTGTGCAGACGGCAGGCTGTCCGCCGCCACGGCCGGCGCCTCGCCCACATCCAGGTCCAGCGGCTCGATCTCGGGTGGGAGGGTCTCGGCCGGCACCAGATCCGCCTCGGGCAGCGGACCACCCAGCGTGGCATGCTCCGAGGTGGTGCTGGTCTGCAGCGGCGCACGCCAGCTGTGGTACTCGTCGTCCAGACCGGACGCACCGACCTCGATGCGCTCGACCGGGCCGTCGGGCACCTCGAAATCGTCGAAGGAGACATCGACCGGGGCGCTGAAGTCCAGCGGCAGGTCGATGAGCATCGACACCGCCTCCGGCTCCGGGGCGGGCGCAGGCGCGGCGCGCCACATGGCACCGCCCAGTTCCATCGGCCGGGTCGCCTGCAGCGGCTCCATCAGCGGACGGGCCGGCTCGTCGAACGGCACTTCCAGATCGACCTGTCCGCCATCGGACAGCCCGCCAAAGCGCGAGATCGGTGGCGAGGACACCGGCGGCGCCGAGGCCCCCGGCAGACAGACCCGCATCAGCTCGCCGGCGTGGCGCAGTGCCTCGGCGCCGGCCATGATCGGCTCGGGCAGGAAGTCGGCCTGGTCCCGGCGCGCAATCGCCTCGGTCCAGGCCTCGAAATAGCGCAGCGCGTCGCCGGTGAAGGTGCGCAGTTCGGGGCTGGCGGGCGTCTGCTCGGCCAGCCAGTGGTTGTAGAGCTGCTCGCAGGACCAGGCCGCCTCGCCGAAGGCATTGAAGCCCACCATGCGTGCGCTGCCCTTGAGCGTGTGGAAGGCGCGGCGCAGGTGCGTGAGCAGCGGCAGGTTGCCGGGCGTCTGCGCCAGCGCGTCGAGCGCCGCCAGACCTTCGGCCACCACCTCGCGGGCCTCTTCGAGGAAGACCTCGCGCATCTCGTCGTCGTCTTCGAGTCCGGTGGGCTGGAAGACCGGCATGTCGAGCGGACTCGGTGCCGGCGGCCGCGCCGTCAGCGGCGGGCCGAGCGGATCGAGGCCGAGCGGCGCCGTGGCGGTCGCGACAAAGTCCTGCATCACCTGCAGCACCTGCGCGCGGCCCTCGTCGTGGTCGTGGTCGATGGCGTAGCGGGCGGCGCTGAGGTGCGCTGCCAACGCTGGCAGCGCGGTGACCTGGGCATCGTCCTGCAGCGCCCGCAGATCGGCGGCGACGGCGTCCAGCGAGATCTCGTCGTGCTGCACGGCGTCGGCGATCGCCTCGGCGCGGCTGATCACGTCGGCCGAGACCGCCGAGCGGCCCATCACCGGCGACAGCACGCCCAGCAGCGGGTCGAACTGGAACAGCGACTTGGCGACGACCGGCTGCACGTTCAGCATGTCGATCAGGAAACCCAGCGCGCCCAGATTGGCGGCCAGCCGCTGGAAGGCGCTCAGCGTGCGGGCCTCCTGCGGCAGGTGTTCGCTGTGCAGCAGGTGCTCGACGTCCTCGCGCATGCGGTGCAGCGTCTCGATGGCCGCATCGATGCCCAGCACCGACAGCACGCCGCGCATCGAGCCGAGCAGGCCCGGCACGCCGGCCAGCAAGCCGCTTTCCTGCGGGCTGCGGAAGAACTGGTCGATCTGCTGCTCGACCTCGCCGAGCGTCGCGCGCAGCTCCTGCACCACGCTGCCGAGCGTCAGGCGCTCGCTGACGCGGCGGTAGAGCACCTCCATCCAGGGTTCCAGCGGCTGCGAGCGCTGTCCGGCGGTCACCCGGTCGATGCGTTCGGCCAGGCGGACCGCGTGGTCGGCGTGGCCGCTGCGGTCGACATCGACCTCGTCGAGCGCGGCTTCCAGATACAGCAGGCTGGTGGCGACCTCCATGGCCAGCTCGGGGCCGGGCGGCCGGTTGGCGCGCACGACGGAGGTGGCAGCGGCCACCAGCGCGCGGGCGAGCTGACCACCGTCTTCATAGAGCTGGCTGATCGACTCGCCGACCAGCGTGAACACGTCGAGCAGCGGGACGACCCGGTGCGGATCACGGAAGGCTTCCGGCGACGACACCAGGCCCCACGCATCCTTGGCCGACTTCACGCGCTTGCGGGTCTGCTGGACCTGGGCCGGGTCGCTGCGGCCGTAGAACGGCGTGTTGTAGTCGACCGGCGTCAGCGGCGCGAGGTCATAGGCGGCGTGCACGGCCGCGAGCATCGGCGCCTGCAGGCCGGGGCGCGGCCAGGCCCGGGCGCAATAGAACAGCAGGTCCTGCGCCAGCCGCTCCGAGAAGCCCTCGTCGCCCTTGATGCGGCTGCGCAGCTGCGCCATGACGCGGGACGCGGTGCGCTTGAGGAACATGTCCGGCGGCAGCAGCCCGAGCGACCAGGCCTGGAAGAAGGCACTCGCCAGCCGCCACAGCGTGGCTTCCTCGGCGCCGACCGCAGCCAGGGCCAGGCTCGCGCAGTCGCGGGACAGCGCCACAGCCGCGGCCGGCGTGTTCTGGCGCATCAGCCCGAGCAGCGCCCGCTCGACGCTGGCGAGCATCGCCGCATCGGCCGCGTGCGACACCCCGCCGGACAGGTCCGGCACCTCGCGCAGGCGCCAGTCGTGCGCCCACAGGTCGGCCGGGTGGATGCGCTCGGCGCTGTTCAGCTCCAGCAGCACGCGCCACTGCGGAAACAGCCCCACGGCCTGCACCGGCTTGCCGGCGAGCTTCTGCGCCAGATAGTCCAGCAGCGCCTGCGAGGCCTTCTCGATCGCCTCGACCCCGGCCGCATCGAGCCGCTGCGGTTTGGCGACAAAGCGCTGCACCAGCTGTTCGGCCGAGCGCAGCAGCAGCGCGCCTTCGGGCAGGTTGACCAGTTCCAGCGCGCCCACGCCCTGGTGGATCTGCTGGCGGGCGGTGCGCAGGACGGCCGGCTCGACGTCGTCCAGGTCGGAGCCCGCGGCCGCGCCGACCTCGCGCAGGTAACGGCGCAGCGACTTGTGCGCCGCCTCCAGCGTCTTGCGGAGTTCCTCCAGCACCCAGGCAAGGGCGCTGAGGTCATCGGTCACGGCGGTGTGGTGCGGGTCCATCGGCATCAACTGATCTTGAATCGCGCCACCGACTGCCGCAATTCCTCGGCCGTGCGGGACAACTGGCGCACCAGCTGCGCGGTGGAGCGGGTGCCTTCGCCGGTCTGTTCGGTGACCGCGAAGATGTGCTGGATATTCTGCGCCACGATCGTGGCGTTTTCGGCTTCCTGGCGGGCCTGCGCCGAGATGGCCTCGATCAGCTCGGCGAGCTGGCGCGAGACGCGGTCGATCTCGGTCAGCGCGGTGCCGGCGTTGTCGGACAGCTTGGCGCCCTCGACCACCCCTTGCGTCGAGCGCTCCATCGCCACCACGGCATCCGCGGTGTCGGTCTGGATGGTCTTGACCAGCACGGCAATCTGGCGTGTGGCGTCACCCGAGCGCTCGGCCAGCCGCTGCACCTCCTCGGCCACGACCGAGAAGCCACGACCGGCCTCGCCCGCGGACGCCGCCTGGATCGCCGCGTTCAGCGCCAGCACATTGGTCTGCTCGGTGATGTCGGAGATCAGCTCGGTGATCTCGCCGATCTCCTGCGAGGACTCGCCCAGCCGCTTGATGCGCTTGGAGGTTTCCTGGATCTGCTCGCGGATGGTATTCATGCCGCCGATGGTGTCGAGCACCGCGGTCAGGCCGGAGGTGGCCGCCGTCATCGAATGCCGTGCCACATCGGCCGACTGCTGCGCCTGACCGGACACGCGCTGGATGCGGCCGGCCATCTGCAGCACGGCCTCGCCGGTCTCGCGGATCTCGCGCAGCTGCTCGTCGGAGGCCGCCAGCAGCTCGGTGGAGGTGGCCTCGACCTGCTGCGTCGTGTCGGTCACCCGCGCCACCGTGCCCTGCACCTGCGAGACCAGCGAGCGCAGCTCTTCCACGGTGTAGTTGACCGAGTCGGCGATGGCGCCGGTGATGTCCTCGGTGACGGTGGCCTGCTGCGTCAGATCGCCTTCGGCAACCGCCTGCAGCTCGTTCATCAGGCGCAGGATCGCCGCCTGGTTCGCGTCGTTGACGCGCTTGGCTTCACGCTCCTGGCGCTCGGCTTCGAGGCGCTGCACATCCGACACCGACGCGCGCTGGCGCTGGTCGGCCGTGAACACCAGCAGCAGCCCCAGGCCGCCCAGCAGCCCCAGCAGCAGCGACAGGCCCAGCAGCCCCACATTGAACCAGCCGATGCCACCAACCGACGACACGCTGGACTGCACCTTGGTCAGGCCTTGGCGCAGCGTTTCCGTGTCGGTGATGATGGCCGTCTCGGCTTCGCGGGCCGAGACGAGGCCCTGCAGGTTGCCGAGGATGGCGCCGGCGTGCGTGCGCAGCGCCTCGTGCGACTTCAGCAGCGCCTCCAGCCGGGCGCGCATCTGCGGATCCTTGGTGGCGGTCAGGCGCAGATCGGGGTTGCCGTCGAGCAGGCCGCGGGCCACGTCGCGGAAGGTGTTGAGGTCCTTGCCGAGCAGGAACAGCGCTTCGGGCGACACCCCTTCGACGGTGAGCGACTCGTTGGCAGACTTGCCGATGCGCTGCGTCAGCATCACCAGCCGACCGGCGGCGGACACCTCGGTCGGCAGCGCGTCCTGCTGCACCTTGGCGGCGGCGATGGCCTCGGTGGCGTCGAGCAGTTCGCCCGACTGGCGGTTGATCGCCTTCAGCGCCTGCCCGACCTGGGTCAGCAGCGTTTCCTGCGCCAGCACGGTGCCGGCGTTTTTCTCGGTCTTGTCGACAACCACCAGCAGCGGATCGACCAGGCCGCGCGTGGCCAGCGAGACGGCCTGCAGGCCGGCATCGGCCCGACCGCTGTGCAGGCCGCGCACATTGGCCGCCAGCACCGCTGTCGATTCGCGCACCTCGGCGAAGGCCTGTGGCTGCCCGGCCAGCGCCTGCAGCACCGCCTTGGCCAGCCGCTGCGACTGCATCAGCGCCTGCCCGGTGGCCCCGATCTGCGCCGAACTGCCCCCGGCCGAGCGCACGGCCATCACCGAGGCCAGCACCAGCCCGAGTCCGCCCAGCGCGAGCAGCCCGCCCAGCAGGCGCTGCTGCCGGTCGGACGACCAGCCACCGATCAGCGGCAAGCGGACCCGTGCCCCCAGCGGCGCCCGCCGCGGCGACGCACCCGAGGACGGGCGGCGCTCGTGGAACGGCACCTGCAGGCTGGACGGCGAGGCCTCGCTGATGATGGAGCCCTCGGGCGCGGACACCGTGGTCTGGAGCGAAGCGTCCTGGACGGTGTCGCGCAGATCGTCGGACTCCTCGCCACTGACCGTGTAGGGGCCGGCATAGGACTCATCGTCGGGCACGGGCGCCTCCGGCCCGCTGTGCCGCTGGTTCTTGCCCTTGAGCCTGTCAATGAATCCCATCCCCGCCTCGTCTTTCACCCGTTACGTCCGCGACCGTGCCACAGGACGGCTGTCATTCAGCGCCGATGATGCGCAGGAAACGCTCGTCACGCGGCAACATCGACAGGCGCAACTCCTGCCAGAGCCGGCCGGACGCATCGAGCCAGCGGCCACCGGCAAAGGCCGGCTGCGGCTGGTCATCCGGCACCACGGGGGTCATCTGGTCCGCGTGGCGCAGTCCCGCCAGCTTGTCGATCAGCAGCGCCGCGTTCAGCTCCAGCGTCGGATTGAACGCCACGACACGCGCCTGTTCGCGCACGGCCGGCGGAATCCGGTCGCGCAATCCGAGGAATCCAGCCAGATCCACCACGCCGGTCAGCGCGCCGCGCAGGTTGGCGACGCCCAGAAACCACGCCTCGGTGTGGGGCACGTCCAGCAGGGCACCCGGCTGGAAGATCTCGCCAGCCTCGGCCAGCGGGAACAGGAATGCGTGTCCCGCGCACTCGACCGCGAGCCAGCCGACCGTGCGTTCGATGCTGCGGACTTCCTGCAGCCGCTCGGCCAGCCGGCCCTGCAGCTCCCTCAGCGCTTCCTTGTTGGCCATGAGGGCTCCTGGTGGATGGGCTTCAGCCGAAGGCCCGGATCTTCTGGACCAGCTCGTCGGGATTGACGGGCTTGACCACGTAATCGCGCGCGCCCTGGCGCATGCCCCAGACCTTGTCGGTTTCCTGGCTCTTGCTGGTGCACATGATCACCGGCACATCGGCGTAGCGCGGGTCGCGGGTGATGGTGCGGGTGAGCTGGAAGCCGTTCTGGCCCGGCATCACCACGTCCATGAGGATCAGGTCGGGCTTTTCCTCGGCGATGCGGCGCAGGGCCTCCTCGCCGTTCTCGGCCGTGCGCACACGAAACCCCTGGCGCACCAGCAGGTCGGTCAGGACGTGCAGCTCGGTCCTGGAGTCGTCCACCAACAAGATGTTGTGTATCGGCATGGCGGGTCGTCTTGGGTGCGAAGCGTCGGGGCCCGGCTCAGCAGTTGCCGGCCCGGGCACAGCACATCAGGACACCACCCGACAGTGCAACTGCACCGCCTGGAGCAACTGGTCCTTGGTGAAGGGCTTGGTCAGATAGTCTTCCGAGCCCACCATGCGCCCGCGCGCCTTGTCGAACAGGCCGTCCTTGGAGGACAGCATGATCACCGGCACGGTGGCGAATTCGGGGTTGCGCTTGATGATGGCACAGGTCTGGTACCCGTCCAGCCGGGGCATGAGGATGTCGCAGAAGATCAGGTCCGGGCGGTGGTCGCTGATCTTGGCCAGGGCGTCGAAACCGTCTTCGGCCAGCACGACCTCGCAGCCGCCCTGCTTCAGGAAGATCTCGGCGCTGCGGCGGATGGTGTTGCTGTCGTCGATCACCAGCACACGCGTGACCGAGCGCGCGCGTTCGGGGGTGGGGGTGTCAGGCAGGTGTTCCACGACAGTGCTCACTCAGATCTGGACCATCTCGAAATCTTCCTTGCGGGCCGCGCATTCAGGACAGACCCAATTCATGGGCACATCTTCCCACAGGGTCCCCGGCGCGATGCCGTGTTCCGGATCGCCGGTCGCTTCGTCATAGATCCACCCACAGATCAGACACATCCAGGTTTTCGAAGGGCTCACGGCGTGTGTTCAGCTTGTCTACAATGGACAAAGATTGTAGCCACTGGCCCCGCCCGCCCGGCGAGAACAGACGGACCCCTTCACAACAATTCTCAGAAAACGGCCAGAGTCCCTCGGCCCTCCCGGATGAACCCCAACGCAACCGAAATCGTCAGCGACGACCCCCAGGACCTGCCGGCCCCGGCTTGCGTGATGAGCTTCAATGCCAGTGACGCCACCGGCGCCGGCGGTGTCGCTGGCGACATCGCCACCATCGCCGCCATGGGTGCCCACGCGCTGCCCGTGATCTCCACCATCGTCATGCGCGACACGGCCGAGATCTTCGAGCACACCGCGCTCGATCCCGAGACCGTCGTCGAGCAGGCCCGCAGCGTGCTGGAAGACGTGACCATCTCCGCCTGGAAGGTCGGCTTCCTCGGCAATGCCGAGAACGTCGGCGCCGTGGCCGAGATCCTGTCCGACTACCCGGACGTGCCGCTGGTGACTTACCTGCCCACGCTGTCCTGGATGGACGACGAGGACGAGGCCACCGCCTACCACGACGCGCTGCGCGAACTCGTGCTGCCGCAGACGCTTGTGCTGGTCGGCAACCAGAAGACGCTCACCGACTTCCTGCTGCCCGACTGGGACTCCGAGCGCCCGCCATCGGCGCGCGAACTCGCCGTCTCCGCCGGCAAGCACGGCACGCAGTACGTGCTCGTCACCGGCCTGCAGTTGCCCAACAACCAGGTGGACAACGTGCTGTCCTCGCCGCAGGGCGCCATCACCGGCGAGAAGTTCGAGCGCTTCGAGACCTCGTTCATCGGTGCCGGCGACACGCTGTCGGCCTCGATCGCCGCGCTGATGGCGACCGGGCAGGAGCTGCACATCGCCGTCTCCGAAGCACTGGCCTTCCTGGACCAGTCGCTCGACTCGGGCTTCCGCCCCGGCATGGGCAACGTCGTGCCCGACCGCTTCTTCTGGGCCATGCCCCCGGAAGACGAGGACGGCGAAGGCGACGAGGACATCATCGACGCGATGACCGCCGACATCGACTCGCCCACCAAGCCGCGCAGCATCCACTGACCTAACCCGGCGCCGGTCCGCCCGGCGCGAGACCGATGACCACCAACGACCAGTTGTTCGAACGTGCCCGGAAGGTGATTCCGGGCGGCGTCAACTCCCCCGTGCGCGCTTTCCGCGCCGTCGGCGGCACGCCCCGCTTCATCGCCCGCGCGCAAGGCCCCTACATGTGGGACGCCGAAGGCAAGCGTTTCATCGACTACATCGGCTCCTGGGGCCCGATGATCCTCGGCCACGGCCACCCTGCCGTGCTGTCGGCGGTCCAGCAGGCCGCCACCGAAGGCTTCAGCTTCGGCGCTCCGACCGAGCGTGAGATCGAGCTGGCCGAAGAAATCCTGTCGCTGGTGCCGAGCTGCGAGCAGATTCGCCTCGTCAGCTCCGGCACCGAGGCGGCGATGACCGCGATCCGCCTGGCGCGTGGCGCCACCGGCCGCTCCAAGTTCATCAAGTTCGAAGGCTGCTACCACGGCCACGCCGACCCGCTGCTGGTCAAGGCCGGCTCCGGGCTGGCCACCTTCGGCAACCCGACCTCCGCCGGTGTGCCGCCGGAAGTCGTGCAGCACACGCTGGTGCTGGAGTACAACAACCTCGAACAGCTCGAAGAAGCCTTCCGCCTGCACGGCCCGGAACTCGCCTGCGTGATGATCGAGCCGATCGCCGGCAACATGAACTTCGTTCGCGCGCAGGTGCCGTTCGTGAAACGCATCCGCGAACTCTGCGACCAGCACGGCGCCCTATTCGTGTTCGATGAGGTGATGACGGGCTTCCGCGTCGCCCTTGGCAGCGCGCAGAGCCTGTACGCCGCCGCGATCCCCGGCTTCGCGCCCGACATCAGCGTGTTCGGCAAGGTGATCGGCGGCGGGATGCCCCTGGCGGCCTTCGCCGGCTCGCGCAAGGTCATGGAACACCTCGCCCCGCTCGGCACCGTCTACCAGGCCGGCACGCTCAGCGGCAACCCGGTCGCCACCGCCTGCGGTCTGGCGACGCTGCGCGAGATCCGCAAGCCGGGCTTCTTCGACGAGCTGTCGCGCAAGACGCGCACGCTGGTGGACGGCCTGCAGGCCGCGGCCGACGCGGCCGGCGTGCCGTTCTCGGTGGACTGCCAGGGCGGCATGTTCGGCTTCTTCTTCATGCCCGAGCTGCCGCAGAACTACACCACGGTGATGACCACCGACCAGCCGCGCTTCAACCGCTTCTTCCACGGCCTGCTCGACCGCGGCGTCTACATCGCCCCGGCGCTGTACGAAGCCGGCTTCGTCAGTGCGGCGCACACCGACGCCGACATCGCCGAGACGGTCGCCATCGCCGCCGACGTGCTGCGCAGCCTGTAAGCCGAGGCCCAGCCGCCATGTCCGACGCATTCGACCAGCCCCGCGCCCTGTACCCCACCGGCCTGATCTCCTTCAACGGCCAGCCCGCCGTGCACCTGCGCTCGCCCAACGGCGCGCAGGCGACCATCCTGCTGCATGGCGCCCACGTCGTGTCGTGGATCCCGGCGGGTCACGAGGAACAGCTCTACCTCTCGCCCGAGACGAAGTACGGCGACGGCGCGGCGGTGCGCGGCGGCGTGCCGGTGATCTTTCCGCAGTTCAACCAGCAAGGCCCGCTGCCCAAGCACGGCTTCGCCCGCAACCGGGCGTGGCAGGTGCAGGAGGCGCAGGTCCGCGGCGAACACGCCTTCGCCGTGCTGACGCTCAGCGACGACGAGGCCACGCGCGCGATCTGGCCGCATGCCTTCACGCTGGAGATGACCGTCAGCGTCGACGACCGCCGGCTGGAGATGGAGCTGGCCGTGCTCAACACCGGCGAGACCACGATCGAGTTCCAGGCCGCGCTGCACACCTACCTCGGCTGCGGCGACGTGCGCCACGCCCAGCTCGAAGGCCTGCTCGACCAGAACTACCACGACGCCGTGCTCGACCAGCCGCGCCAGCAGTGGATCGATGTCGTCACCATCGCGCAGGAAATCGACCGCATCTACTGGAACGCGCCGAAGGAGCTGACGCTGCGCGAGACGGGGCGGCGGCTGCTGATCCAGTCACATGCGTTCGATGACGTGGTGGTATGGAATCCGGGGCCGGAGAAATGCGCCGCGCTGCCGGACATGCCGGATGACGACTGGCTGCAGATGCTCTGCGTCGAGGCGGCGCAGATCGGCGACCGGGTGCGACTGGCGGGTGGGCAGGAGTGGGCGGCGATGCAGACGCTGGTGATCGCGGACTGACATGACCGCCAGCATCCTGGTGCTCGGCGCCGGCATGGTCGGCACCTGCACCGCGCTGCACCTCCAGCAACGCGGCTTCGACGTCACGCTGATCGACCGCCGCCCGCCCGGCCAGGAAACCTCCTTCGGCAACGCCGGGCTGATCCAGGGCGAGGCGGTCGAGCCGTATGCATTCCCGCGTGACGCCGGGTTCGTGCTGAACGCCGCGCTCGGGCGCGGGGCCGAGGTGCATTGGCATGCGCGCGGCTTGTGGCAGATGGCGGGGCCGCTGCTGCGGTATTTCCGGAACTCCCACCCGCAGGCCCACGCCGTGGCGACGCAGCACTACAGCCGCCTGATCGCCCACGCCATCGCCGAACACGCGCCGCTGATCGCCGCGGCCGGGGCGGAGGATCTGGTGGTGCGCGAGGGGTTCCGCTTCGGGTTCCGCACGGCGCGGGCCTTCGACGAGGGCGTGCAGCGGGCGCAGGCGCTGGAAGCGGGCTTCGGCGTGCGGCACCGGGTCGAGGACGGCGCGGCGCTGGCCAAGGCCGAACCCGCGCTGCGCCAGACGCTGGCGGGGGCCGTGCACTGGCTCGATCCCTGGGCGGTGCGCAACCCGGGCGCGCTGGTGCAACGCTATGCCGCGCTGTTCGTCGCCCGCGGCGGGCGGGTGCTGACCGGCGACGCGACCACCCTGCAACGCGCGGGCGCCGCCTGGACCGTGCAGACCGACGCCGGCCGCGTGGAGGCCGCGCAAGCCGTCCTCGCGCTCGGGCCGTGGGCGGACGGGCTGATCCGCACGCTGGGCTACCGCTTCCCGCTGTTCCTCAAGCGCGGCTACCACCAGCACTACCGCGCCCCCGTCACACTGCGCCAGCCGCTGCTCGACGCCGAGCGGGGCTATGTGCTGGCGCCAATGGAACAAGGGTTGCGGCTGACCACCGGGGCCGAGTTCGCGCCGATCGACGCGCCCGCCACCCCGGTGCAACTCGCCAAGGCGGAAGCCCTCGCCCGCGAGTGGGTCGACCTGGGCGAACCCGTGGTCGGCGCGCCGTGGCTGGGCGCGCGGCCCTGCACGGCGGACATGCTGCCCGTGATGGGGCCAGCGCCGCGGCATCCAGGGCTATGGTTCAACTTCGGGCATTCGCACCAGGGATTCACGCTGGGGCCGGTGGCGGGGCGGCTGGTCGCGGAGATGGTGGCAGGGGAGCGGACGTGGATTGATGCGGGGGCGTATGGGCCGGGGCGGTTTGGCTGAGATTGGGCGGCGACGCTGACGTCCACCCGCTCAGCGGCTGGCCGCCCGCCAGCGGGTCAGCCCCGTCCGACCCAGACCGAGGCGGCCTCCCATCGCCTGTCGGGCGCTGAGTGCCTTGGCGCGCTGGGCCTGCGCCTGTGCGGTGGCGGTGGGGGCCGAGGTCGGCGCGAGTTGGTACTGGACCCGCACGTCACCGTCGCCCGCGCCCACGGAGTAGCGTGGCCCTCCCACCAGATCGGGCAGGCCGTCGCCGTCCAAATCAACGGCCGTGGTGATGAAGGTGAACCACTCGGTCGCGGCGGATTCCGGCGCCCACAGGCCGGCGCTGCCCTGCAGGACATACGCGAGCTGGTATTCACCGGCCAGGCCCGCGTCGATGCGCCCGTCGCCATTCAGGTCCGCCACGATCAGGCGGACAAACTGGCTGCTCGGTAGCTTCGGCCCAGCCGTGTCGGAGGAGACGAGCGAGCCATCGGGCTGCTGATAGAAGTAGGCCAGGTGGGTCCAAGCCGTGGAGGTGGACAGCATCACGACATCGCTGCGCCCGTCCCGGTTCAGATCAGCAATGCGGATCTCGTTCACCTGTGTCGCCTCACCGAACACACGGGGAGCAGGAAGGTAGCGGGCTGGCGCCAGGGTGCCGTCCACCCGCTGTGTCAGCAGCATCAGGCGCCGGTCCGGATTCTGGTCGTAGGTCAGCAGCAGCACGTCCGAACGGCCATCGCCATCCAGGTCCGTGACCTGAACCGCCCGGTAAGGCGACTGCGCGGGATAGCCTCCTGGTGAGGGCAGCGCGATCGACCGGACCGGCTCCAGGCCCCCTCCGGCGCGCTGGCGGGCCACGTCGAGCGTGAGGGTGTCGCGGCTGAGGCTGATCAGGTCCAGTCGGCCGTCGCCATCCAGGTCGGCCAGGACGGGGCTGACCCATGTCGCAGGCAGTGAGACGACCGACGTGGTCCAGCGGCCAAGGCTGTCGCGCTCGATCACATGGGTGCCGCAGTCCGCGTTGTAGCTCAGCGCGAGGTCGGGGCGGCCATCGCCGCTGACATCGCCTGCCGCCAGCCCGATCGGCCAGCAGTTGGTTCCCGTGGGGCTGGTTGGCGGGGTCAGGGCCACGCGCTGCGGCGCCCCCAGCGGCAAGCCCGTGCGCGGGCTGTAGATCAGCATTTCGGTGGCCTCTTCGGCGACGCTGGGCGCCTGCATCACGATCAGCGACGGCCTGCCGTTGCCGTCCAGGTCGGCTGTGAAGATCTCCTTCATGACACCGGGCTGGCTATCGGTGCGGGCGTCGGCTGCGAACTGGAGCGGCGCCGCCGTCCGACCGGAGGTGGTCAGGGTCAGCTCGAAGCGAGCCGTGTTGCCATGGACATCGGCCAGCCCGCTGCTGAGATAGCCGTCGAATCGGTGCGTGCCGCCAGGCATGAGCATCACCCCGAGCCGGATGCGCGTCGGGCTCTCCTGCACGATGCTCAGCAGCCGGGTGGCCCGGGAGTCGCCGACGGCGATCGCAGTCATCGTGACCGATGCCGGCGCGATCGGTTCGTCGAAATCCAGCGTGATCGAGGTCAGGTCAGGCGACACGCCGACCGCCCCGCTGGCCGGCGCGGTGGTGACGAGCGCCGGCGCGGTCCGGTCCGACGATTCGGTGGTGAACGGGCCGATCGAGGCGGCGACCATCGTGTTGCCGCTCAGGTCGCGCAGGGTATCGCCCACGTCGAGCACGTAGTAGCCCGGCGTGGTCAGCGGTGCAGAGAGTCGCACACGTGCACCTTCGACCGCCACGGCCGTCAGCGGGATCGTCTGGCGGGTGATGTTGTGGGTCAGCTTGAAGGCGGAGAGGGTGACGGAGGCGGGATCCAGCGGCTCGTTGAAGTCGATGGCGAAGGTCGTGACCGCCTCCCCGGGTGCCACGACGACCGATGACGGCCAAGCCAGGACGATGGGGGCGGCGCGGTCGAGCACGGTGAACTCCGCGGAGCCTTCGACCGTGCCGGTCAGCGCGCGTCCGGCGAGGTCGCGCACGGACGGGTCGACCGCGACCCGGTAGCGTCCGACCGGCATCGGCGTGGTCGGGGTGAAGGACAGCTCCCAGGCGATCGTGTCGTCCCGCACCATCCGGGCGGCGGTGGTCGTGCCGGACAGGCGCTGCCCGCTCGCGTCGGTGACGACGAGCCCGTTGGCCGCCGTGGCCGGGTCCACCTGATGTCCGGTCACGCGCACCGCGACCGGACCGCTCCAGCTGCCCGGGAACTGGTAGACCAGCGGCACCTAGCCATCGGTCGGACTGACCACCGTCCAGGAGGTCGCGGATACGCCCGGCTTCACACGGTCCCCGACGCGGTAGTCGATCAGTTCGAGGCTGTCCCGTTCCTGCCCGGAGGGGTAGACGCTGAGCTCGCTGTTCTTCACCAGACCGATGCCGGGGGCGTACCAGTCGTCATAGGTCGTGGTGGAGGTCGGCGTCGCCGCCAGCGGGCTACTGCGCGAGAGGGTGACGGTCTCGCGCACCACCGTCACCACATGCACGGCGTCCGGGAAGGTGCCGGCGGGCACGGTCACGGTTTCAACGCCGGAGACGGTGACCTGCGCCCGAACCGCGTACCGCTCGTTGACCCCGTCGCCATCGAGGTCCGAGCCCAGGTCCAGTCCGGTCTGATCGAGGGCAACGTGGGACATGCCGGCCTTGAGCGGAAACCGGAGCAGCTCGATGCGGCGCAGGCCGAGCAGCAGATCGGCAGCGGCAGTGGAGCGGGCCAGCTCGAACACGCCGGCATCGGTCTTGAGGCGGAGTTCCTCGCCGTACTCGGGCTGGCCGGTCATCGCATCGCGACGCTGCAGGACATGGACCTCGGTGCCCTGGACCGTGGCCAGGCGCGTGATCTCGTCGATCTTCGTGGAGACCCCGGAAACGCTGTTCGTCTTTTGCCAGATCCAGCGGTTGCCGACCGCCAGCGGATACAGATTGGTCGGATCGCCGCCGCCCGCCGCGGGAGTTTCTCCGGAACTGTCTCCACCGCCCCCGCCGCCGCACCCGGTCAGCACAGTCACCAGCGCCAGCACGGCCAGCACGAGACGCCCCCGCCACACCGGCGTGTATCCACCCTTGTACATCTGTCTTCTCCCCTGTCGCTTGTCAGCTTGTCATGCAGCCGTGCAGTGGCTGCTGGTCATCAGCCGCAGATGATTTCCGATTATTCGTTTTACCGCAATCAGCCTGAAGTTCTCAACCCCCCAGACGCGCCGCCAGACGCCGTGTCATCGACTTCACTTCCACGGCCAGTTGCCCCGCAAAGATCCGCCCACTCGGGGTGAGCTGAGGGGAGATCTCGCTCACCGCCTGGTCGATCGCCGCCGGCACCTTCGCCGCCAGCGTCCGCGCCACCGATTGCAGGTAGCGGGGTCCCATGCCGAGTTGTTCCGCCAACCCCTGCACCTGCGCCGCCCCCATCTGGCCGGGCAAAACCTCGCCCCCGAGCTTGAATGCGAACTCCTTCGACAGCCCCGGATAGACCCGCGTGCACATCAGGTCATAGAACGGCGTGAGCCGCACCCCCTGCCCTGGCCGCCAGTAGACCGACAGGTTCTTGGCGTGGCTGTCGTTGTTGCCCACGTACAGGTTGAAGAAGAGCCACTGCACGAGGGCCTGCAGATCCTGGGCGGGGCTGCTGCTGTACTGGCGCAGGATCTGGGCGCAGCGGACCACGCCGGGGCCGCCTTCCTTCTCGTACTTCCGCTCAGAGGCGACGCCCGCGAGCTGGCAGAAGTCGTACTGGATCAGCCGCCCCAGTGCGCCGTCGTCGCGTCGGTAGCGGTCGAACCGTTCGACGACGCAGGCGCGGGTGAGCGGCTCGTAGAACACCTGGGCGGTGCGCAGGCCGCAGTGGGCCGCCGTCCGCATGATGATCGCCTCGTTGGCGGCGGACTCGCGGACCTTGGGCAGCCGCCGGATGTCGGGCTTGAGGATGTGCGTGGATGGTGCCGCCCCCTTTGGCAGCAGCGGCGTCTGGCCGTCCAGGATCGCGATCGACGCCTTGTCCTGCGCACCCGCCAAGGAGATTCTGCTGTGGCCGTCTTCGGTCTGGATCGCAGCGGCCGACCGGTTGCGGATCGTGTCGGCCAACGCAGCCCAGGTCGTGGGTTCGTACACCGCGGGCCGTGGCAACTGCCCCTGCGGCAGCAGCACGAAGGCGCCCGCCGTGTCACCCGCCACTTCGCGCAGCAGGGCAAACAGCGTGGACGCCTTGCGCTGCTGCGACAGGTAGACCCGCACGTCCCCTTCGGGCAGCAGGTTCTCGAAAAATGCCAGCACCTCGGGCGATGTGATCGGGCCGGGCTGCAGCCGGATCGCTGACAGCGGGAAGACACCAGGGCGCGCCAGCCAAGTCGGCGCATACGCGAAACTCACCGGCTCGGTGTCGTGGAGCGTGCCGACGCACTCGTCGTCATGGAAGACATCCAGCGCCATCACAGCGCCGACCTCGACGCCTTCGACCGCACCGTCACCTCCAGGCCCAGCAGCTCCAGCACATCCAGCACCTTCTGCAACTGCACGGTCGGCTTGCCCTTCTCGATGTCCACGATCAGGCGATTACCGGTGTTGCCGATGCCGGCCAAGTCCGTCTGGCGCAATCCTTGGGACTGGCGCTGCGCACGCACCACCTGGCCTACGTCGGTTGCGGTGCGCAACACCACAGGTTGATTGAAATTACCGATCGGGATTTTTTGAGATTCATCGGGCATCGCTGATCTCCTAAATTACTGTTCGGTAATTTAGAACGAACTTCGCGACGCGCCCATCGGAAAATTACCGATCAGAAATTTATTCCCTTCCAACCAACCCACCACTTGAAATCAGACCACGTCACTCGTAATCTAGTCATCATGACCAGTTTCACCACCCCAAGCGCCGCCTCCTGGCCCCTTCAGGATGCCAAGGCCCGCTTCAGCGAACTCGTCCGCCACGCCCGCAGCGAGGGGCCGCAGCATGTGACGCTGCACGGCCGTGACGCCGTCGTCGTGGTCGATGCCGATGCCTACCGACGCCTGGCCGGCGCGCGCACCGGCCAACTGCTCGTCGAGGCGCTGCAGGCGTCGCCCCACCAGGACATCGACATCGAGCCCCCACGCGGCATCGAGATGTCCGTGCGGGACGTCGAGCTGTGAGCAGCGGTTGGCTGATTGACACCAATGTGCTGTCCGAACTGCGCCGCCCGCGCCCGGAGGCGCGTGTGGTCACGTTCATCGCCTCGCTGCCGCTGGACGACCTGTACGTCAGCACGGTCACGCTCGCCGAGATCCGCTACGGCATCGAGCGCGTCGCCGACCCGGTGCGCCGCGCCGAACTGCACGACTGGCTGACCCACCGCGTCCGCCCGATGTTCGAGCACCGGACGCTGGAAGTGTCGGAGGACGTGATGCTCCGCTGGCGCCTGCTGGTCGATGAAGGGCGACGCGTCGGGCACACCTTCTCGCAGCCCGACCTGATCATCGCCGCCACCGGTCTGTGCCACGGGCTGACCGTGGTGACGCGCAACACGGTCGATTTCGAGCAGGCGCATGTGGCGGTGTTCAACCCGTGGGCAGCGCCAGCCTGAGACCGAAGCCGGGCAGAAACCCCGCCCCCACCGCTCAGCCCGCATCCCCCAGACACACCCCAATCTCCCGCGCACACGCCAACAGCGCATGGTCCACCGGCACGCACCGGTTCTTCCCCGCCACCTCGTCCAGCCCTACGCTCCCGAGGCACCCGCCCTGCAGCGTCACCATCCGCCCGAATTCGCCGCGCCGCAGCAGCCGCGCCGCCTCGTTGCCGTACTGCGTCGCCAGCACGCGGTCGAACGGCGTCGGACTGCCGCCGCGCTGCACGTGGCCCAGCACCGTCGCGCGCACCTCGCTGGCCAGCAGCGGCTGCAATTGCGCCCGCAGCATGTGGGCGACACCGCCGAGGCGGATCGGGTCGGGGCTGCCGGCGACGGTGCGCTCCACCGTCATCGCGCCGCCGGCCGGTTGGGCCCCTTCGGCGATGCAGACCAGCGTGGCGCGCCGCCGGGCGCTGCGGGCGCGGCAGACCTCCGCGATGCGGGCCACGTCGTAGTCGATCTCGGGCAGCAGGATGACGTCGGCCGCGCCCGCGATGCCCGCCTCCAGCGCGATCCAGCCGGCGTAGCGGCCCATCGTCTCGACGATCATCACGCGGCCGTGGCTCTGGCCGGTGGTCTGCACCCGCTCCAGCGCATCGGTGACGGTGGCGACCGCCGTGTCGAAGCCGAAGCTGCGCTCGCAGCCGGCGATGTCGTTGTCGATCGTCTTGGGCACGCCCACCATCGGCACGCCGCCCACCGCGCCAAGCCGCGCGGCCAGCGTCATCGTCCCGTCGCCGCCGATGGCGACCAGCGCGTCCAGGCCGAGTTCGCGCTGGTAGGCGACCACGTCGGCCGACACGTCCGCACCGCGCCAGGCGAAGGGGCTGGCGGTGTTGCTGGTGCCGAGGATGGTGCCGCCGGTGGCGAGGATGCCGCTGACGTCGTCCCAGCCCAGCGGGCGCACGCGGCGCTCGATCAGGCCGAGGAACCCGTCCTCGATGCCGATGACCTCGGCGCCGCACTGGCGGATCAGCGACTTGGTGACGGCGCGCAGCACCGCGTTGAGGCCGGGGCAGTCGCCGCCACCGGTGAGGATTCCGATACGCATGCACAGATCCTTTCAAACTGTCCGCCCAGTCTAGGGCGGACCCGTGTGAACGCAGCACCAGCGCGCTCCTAGAATCCGCCCCCATGCACATCCACATCCTCGGCATCTGCGGCACCTTCATGGGTGGTGTCGCCGCACTGGCCCGCGAAGCCGGCCACCGCGTCACCGGCTGCGACGCCAATGTCTACCCGCCGATGAGCGACCAGCTCCGCGCCCTCGGCATCGACCTGATCGAAGGCTTCTCGCCCGACCAGATGGCGTTGAACCCCGACCTCTACGTCGTCGGCAATGTCGTCAGCCGCGGCAATGCGCTGATGGAAGCCATCCTCGACGCCGGCCTGCCCTACACCAGCGGCCCGCAGTGGCTGGCCGAGAACGTGCTGCAGGGCCGGCATGTGCTGGCGGTGGCCGGCACGCACGGCAAGACCACGACGACCTCGATGCTGGCGTGGATCCTCGAACACGCGGGGCTGGAGCCGGGTTTCCTGGTTGGTGGCGTGCCGCAGAACTTCGGCGTCTCGGCCCGGCTCGGCCGCGTGGCGCCGGGCGCACCCTTCGTGATCGAGGCCGACGAGTACGACACCGCCTTCTTCGACAAGCGCAGCAAGTTCGTCCACTACCGCCCGCGCACCGCCATCCTCAACAACCTCGAATACGACCACGCCGACATCTTCCCGGACCTGGCCGCCATCGAGACGCAGTTCCACCACCTCGTGCGCACGGTGCCGTCGCAGGGGCGGCTGGTTGTCAACATCCGCGAGGACGCGCTGAAGACGGTGATCGCGCGCGGCTGCTGGACGCCGGTGCAGTTCTTCGGCGCCCGCAAGGAAGAGCCCGGCGCGCTGCGCAGCCGCGGCGAGCCGCACGCCTTCGACGTGCTGCGCGGCAGCATGAAGGTCGGCCGCGTCGACTGGTCGCTGCTGGGCGAACACAACCAGCTCAACGCGCTGGCCGCCATCGGCGCCGCCGAACAGGTCGGTGTCAGCCCCGCGGTGGCGGGCGAGGCGCTGAGCCTGTTCGAGAACGTCCGCCGCCGCATGGAGCTGCGCGGCGAGGCCGGCGGCGTGAAGGTCTACGACGACTTCGCCCACCACCCGACGGCGATCCGCACCACCGTCGACGGCCTGCGCCGGCGCATCGGCGACACCGCGCGCATCCTGGCGGTGTTCGAGCCGCGTTCCAACACGATGAAGCTCGGCGCGATGAAGTCGCAACTGCCGTGGGCGCTGGAAGAAGCCGACCTGTCGTTCTGCCACAGCGCGGGACTCACCTGGGACGCCCGCGAGGCGCTGTCGCCGATGGGCAAACAGGCGCGGGTCTGCGACACGATTCCCGAGCTGGTGGACGCCGTCGTGCGGCTGTCGCGGCCGGGGGACCAGGTGCTGTGCATGAGCAACGGCGGGTTCGGCGGCGTGCATGGCAAGCTGCTGGAGGCGCTGGCGAAGAAGGTGTGACGGCATGCGCCCCGCCACGCCCCGCACCACCCACCTGCTGTACCTACACGGCTTCCGCTCCTCGCCGCAGTCGATGAAGGCGCAGAAGATGGCGGCCTGGGTCGCGGCGCACCGGCCGGATCTGACCTGGTGGTGCCCGCAACTGCCGCCCTCGCCCGCCGAGGCCATGGCGCTGGTCGCGGCCGGCACGCGCGACTGGCCCGCCGACACCCGCGCCGTGATGGGCAGCTCGCTGGGCGGTTTCTACGCCACCGTGTTCGCCGAAGCGCAGGGCTGCCGCGCCGTGCTCGTCAACCCGGCCGTCGATCCCGCCCGCGATCTGGCGAAGTACATCGGCGAACTGCCCGCGTGGCACGACCCGGCCGACCGTTTCTTCTTCCGCGCCGAGTTCATCGACGAACTGCGGGCGATGGCGCCGGGCGCGCTGCGTGACCCGGCGCGCTACCAGACCTGGGTGGCCAAGGGCGACGAGGTGCTGGACTGGCGCGAGATGTCGGCCCGCTACGCCGCGACCGAGCTGCACCTGCTCGACGGCGGCGACCACGCGCTCAGCGACTTCGACACGCACCTGCCGGCCATGCGCGGCTTCCTGCACCTGGATTGATCCCTGATTCCGACACCCCGAAAACGAGAGAAAGCCACTCCACCATGCGACTCCAAGACAAGGTTTCGATCATCACCGGCGCCGCCCAGGGCATCGGCCTGGCCACCGCGCTGAAGTTCGCCCGCGAAGGCGCCATCGTCATCGTCTGCGACATGAAGCCCGAAGCGGTGGAGGCCGCGGTCGCGCAGTGCCGCGCGGCGGGTGCGCAGGCGGCGGGCTTCGCCGTCAACGTCACCGACCGTGCCGCAGTCGATGCAATGGTCGCCGCCGTGAAGGCGCAGTTCGGCCGCATCGACGTGCTGGTGAACAACGCCGGCATCACCCGCGACGCACGGCTGCAGAAGATGACCATCGAGCAGTTCGACGCGGTGATCGACGTCAACCTGCGCGCCGTCTTCCACTGCGCGCAGGCGGTGACGGACACGATGGTCGAACAAGGCTCGGGCGTGATCCTGAACGCCAGCTCGGTCGTCGGCATCTACGGCAACTTCGGCCAGACCAACTACGCCGCCAGCAAGTTCGGCGTCATCGGCTTCACCAAGACCTGGAGCCGCGAACTCGGGCCGAAGGGCATCCGCGTCAACGCAGTGGCACCGGGCTTCATCGAGACGCCGATCCTCTCGACCATCCCCGACAAGGTGCTCGACGGGATGCGCGCCGAGGTGCCGCTGCGCCGCCTCGGCACGCCGGAGGAGATCGCCAATGTCTACGCCTTCCTGGCGAGCGACGAGGCGAGTTATGTGAACGGGGCGGTGCTGGAAGTGGCGGGTGGGCTGACGGTCTGAGGCCCCGGCGCCCGCGGAACACGCCCCCGTCCTCCTCGCGAAAGCGAGGACCCACGCAGGCATGACCGCGGTTCCTTGACGCCCCCTGTCGCGCTGTGGCAACGTACCCCAAACTGAAAACGGGGGACAACCACGATGGACACGCAGACACCGCCGGAACGCCGCGACCTGTTCCTGAGCTACCGCCGCCTTGACGCCGAGCGGGTCGCGCCGCTGGTGACTGCACTGAACGCACGCGGCGTCACCGTCTGGCAGGACGCGAACGAGATCGACGACCTTGCCAGCATCCAGCACGCCATCGACCACGGCCTCGCCCATGCGCGGGCGCTTCTGGTCTGGTACTCGAAGGACTACAACGCCTCGCGGGCCTGCCAGTGGGAGCTGACGACGGCGTACTGCGCGGCGCAGGCCAGCGGCGGTGATCCGCGTCGGCGGGTGCTGGTGGTCAATCCGGAGGTGTCGCCGGGGCACATCGTGTTGCCCGAGTTGTTCGACCAGTTGCACCTGAATGCGGTGGCGCTGTCGGTGGATGAACTGGCCGAGCGGATCGCGGCGCGGCTGGCCGATCACGCGGCGGGCGTGCCGGTCGAGCCGCTGGGCACCCTGCGCAACGTCGCCCGACCGGCGTGGTCTGGCAAGGAGCCGCTGGGCTCGATGCGCTTCGTCGGGCGGCTGCGCGAGATGTGGGCGCTGCACGCGACGTTGCAGGCCGAGCAGGCGGCGATGCTGACCGGCGTCGGTGGCGCGGGGCGGCCGGGCGTGCTGCAGGTGCGCGGCTCGGGCGGCATGGGCAAGAGCCTGCTGGCGGAGGAATACGCGCTGCGCTTCGGGGCGGCGTATCCGGGCGGGGTGTTCTGGCTGCGGGCGTATGGCTACTCGGACAGCGAGCGCGAGATCGACCCCGCCCTGCGCGAGGCGCAGCGCGACAGCCAGGTTCGTACGATCGCGATGGAACTCGGGCTGAACCCGCACGGGCTGGAGACGCCGCAGGTGCGCGGGCTACTGCGTCAGCATTTCCAGGGGATCGGGCAGCCGTTCCTGTGGATCGTCGATGACCTGCCGCCCATCGAGCGCACCGACGCGCTGGCGCCGTGGCTCGCGCCGCATGCACTCGGGCGGACGCTGATCACGACGCGGGCGCGGCTGATCGAGTCGGTCAAACCGATCGACCTGCAACAGCTCGAACCGGACGAGGCGCTGCGGCTGCTGACACGTGGGCAGACGCTCTCAAGTGAGGACGCGGTGACGGCGCGGGCGATCTGCGCCGAACTCGGCTGCCACGCGCTGGCGATCGACGTGACAGCGGCGCTGATCCGGCGGCGTGGCTACGCCAAGGTGCTGGAGAACCTGCGCCAGCCAGCCCGCGATGCGCTGGAGTTCGCCGCGACGCAGTTCCGCGAAGCGCTGCCCAACGGCCACGAGCGCAGCATCGCCGCCACGCTGCTGGCGAGCCTGCGCGAGTTGGATGAGCCGGCGCGGGATCTGCTGCGGCTGGCGTCGGTGCTGGCGGCGGCGCCGATTCCGAGGGACTTGCAGTGGCGCACGATCGGGCTGGCCGATGGACTGGGCGAGGATGACGCGCAGGACGTGGCCGATCCGGCGGCGGCGCAACTGGTTGACACGAGTCTGGCGGATGAAGCCGGCCCGGCGGGGGATGGGGCGTTCACGGTTCACACGCTGGTGGTGCGGACGGTGCGGTTTCATGACGGGCGGCCGGAGCGGGTTGAGGCGCTGCGGGGGGCGGCGGTCGAGGTGTTGCTGACCAAGATGCCGCAGGTGGCGGACATCCGAACGCATGAGGAGCTGAAGGACTGGGTGGCCCATGCGCGGCAGGTCAGCGAGGAGGCGCAGGATGCCCGGACAGCCGATCTGCTGGGGTGGGTCGGCCGACACGACTACCAGCAAGGCGCCTACGGACTGGCTCGTCACGCTTTCAACCGCGAACTCGACACGATGCGGCGCGTCCTCGGCGAGGACCATCCCGCCACCCTCACCGCCCTGAACAACCTCGGCCAGATCCTCAAGGCCCAGGGCGATCTCGTCGGCGCTCGGCTCTACGCTCAGCAGGTGCTCGACACGAGCCGGCGCGTCCTCGGCGAGGACGATCCCGACACCCTCACCGCACTGAACAACCTCGGCCTGATCCTCAAGGCCCAGGGCGATCTCGTCGGCGCTCGGCTCTACGCTCAGCAGGTGCTCGACACGAGGCGGCGCGTCCTCGGCGAGGACCATCCCGACACCCTCACCGCCCTGAACAACCTCGGCCAGATCCTCCTGGCCCAGGGCGATCTCGTCGGCGCTCGGCTCTACGCTCAGCAGGTGCTCGACACGAGGCGGCGCGTCCTCGGCGAGGACCATCCCGACACCCTCACCGCCCTGAACAACCTCGCCGCCATCAGCCACGCCCAGGGCGATCTCGTCGGCGCTCGGCTCTACGCTCAGCAGGTGCTCGACACGATGCGGCGCGTCCTCGGCGAGGACCATCCCGACACCCTCACCGCCCTGAACAACCTCGGCCAGATCCTCCAGGCCCAGGGCGATCTCGTCGGCGCTCGGCTCTACGCTCAGCAGGTGCTCGACACGAGGCGGCGCGTCCTCGGCGAGCGGCATCCGGACACCTCGATCGCAGCGTGGAATCTGTTCCAGATATTGCGGGTGATGGAAGAGCCTGGACCCTCCGCTCAATCGCTCGTCAACGACCTGCTGTGGCTGCTGGCAGAAGACTCTGAGCAGTTGGGCGCAGCGCAGCGACAGATTGCGGGGTGGGTCAGGAAGATGATCGGCGACGGGGCGGATCAGAACTGAAACGTCAGCGCCCGCCCACGCGCCCCCACCCAACCTCCCCCGCTGGGGGAGGAGCCATTCAACGCGGCGGCGACGCCGGGCGCGTCATCGTCAGCGGCCTGAAGCCCTCCCCCAGCGGGGGAGGTTTGGGTGGGGGCCTCCCCGCCCGCACATCCCTTTACCTTGACGCGTCTTCATCACGGAATAACAATGTTGCCACCATGAAACCCACCCACGTCACCCTCCGCCAGATCGGCAACTCCCAGGGCATCGTCATCCCCAAGCCGCTGCTCGCCCAGGTCGGCCTGATCGACGAGTCCGCCGTGGAAATCTCGGTCGAGAACGGCACGCTCGTGCTGCGCAAGCCGCGCCGCGCCGTCCGCGAAGGCTGGGCGGAAGCCGCCCGCGCCATCGCGGAACGTGGCGAGGACGCGCTGGTCATGGGCGAGTTCGGCAACGAGGGCGACGACACGGAGATCGTCTGGTGAAGCGCGGCGAGATCTGGCTGGTCAACCTCGACCCGACTGTCGGCAGCGAAATCAAGAAGTCCCGCCCCTGCATGATCGTCTCGCCCCCCGAGATGAACGACGCCTTGCGCACCGTGCTCGTCGCGCCCATGACCTCCAAGGGATTCGCCGCACCGTTCCGCATCCCCATCCTCCACGCCGGCACAACCGGACTGGTGCTGCTGGATCAGCTTCGAGCGGTGGACAAGGCTCGGTTGGTCAAGCGCATGGGGGCTGCGCCGGTCAAGACGCTGACGGCGGTGCTGAACACCCTGCAAGAGGTGTTCACCGAGTAGCGAACCAGTTCTCTACCCCTCTGCTTGATGTATATACTGTAATCACATCTCAACGCACCCCCGGTGAAACCATGGCCGCCCTGACCACCCGCATCTTCCGCAGCGGCAACTCGCTGGCCGTGCGCATCCCGCGTGACCTGCTGCCCGACGACGTGCCGGACGAGGCGGAGATCGAGTGGCGACACGGCGCCTGGATCATCCGGCCGGTGCGGCGGCAGTCGCTGGCGGGGCTGATGGACGTGTTCGCCGAGTTCCCGGCGGATTTCATGGCCGAGGGGCGCGAGTTCCACGAACAGCAGGAACGTGACTGGTCCGCGCTGGACGAGGCCGCAACGAGCGAAGCGCAGGAGCCGCGCTGATGCGCTACATGCTCGACACCAACATCTGCATCTACCTGATGCGCCACCAGCCACCGCAGGTGGCCGAGCGGTTCGCGCGCTGCACGGTCGGCGATGTGGTGATGTCGGTCGTGACCCTGGCGGAGCTGCGCTGCGGCGTCAGCGCCCGGCCCGAGGCGGATCGCTCCCGCGTGTCGGGCGTCGTCGATCGGCTGACCCGGCTCGTGCCACCGCTCGACTTCGACGAGGACGCCGCCAACACCTACGCCACGCTCTGGCTGGCCGTACGCGACCGCCGACGCGACGCGCTGGACCGCCTGATTGCTGCACATGCCGTGGCCGCCGACTGCGTATTGGTCACCAACAACCTCGCCGACTTCCAGCACTACCCTGGTCTTCGACTGGAGAACTGGGTCACCCCCAGCGACCACTGACCCGCCGCCACAGCCATCGGCGACAATCCCGCCCCTATGAATGCCCTCTTCGAAGACGCCGGAAAATTCCTCGCCGGACGCGTGATGTCGGAAGCCGAAAGCTCGATGCAGATCGAGCTGGACTCCGGCAAGCGTGTCAAGGTCAAGGCCGCCAATGTGCTGCTCAAGTTCGACAAGCCCTCGCCCGCCGAGCTGATCGCCGAGGGCCAGCGTCTGGCCGAGGAGATCGAGCTGGAGCTGGCGTGGGAATTCGCGCCCGAGGACGAGTTCGCCTTCGCCGATCTGGCACGCGACTACTTCGACGCCAAGGCCGGCCCGACCCAGCAGGCGGCCGCCCTGTTCAAGCTGTTCCACGCGCCGCACTACTTCCGCCGCATGGGCAAGGGCATGTTCCGCAAGGCGCCCGAGGACATCGTCAAGGCCGCCCTGCTCGCCATCGAGAAGAAGGCGCAGGTTGCCGCGCAGATCGAGGTCTGGACCACCGAGCTGATCGCCGGCCAGTGCCCGGAGCCGGTGCGCAGCGAGCTGTACAAGATCCTGTTCAAGCCGGACAAGAACGGGCCGGAATACAAGGCCGTGGTCGAAGCGGCCAAGCGGTCGCAGCGCGCACCGCTCGACCTGCTGCTCGACTGCAAGGCCATCGACAGCCCCTACCAGTTCCACTGGCGGCGCTTCCTGTTCGAGACCTTCCCCAAGGGCACGAACTTCCCCGCCGCACTCACGGCCCCCGCCATCAAGGACGAGCTGCCACTGGCCCCCGTGCGCGCCTTCTCGGTGGACGATTCAGCCACGACCGAAATCGACGACGCGCTGTCGGTGCAGGGCCTGGGCACGGGCACCGTCATCTTCGGCGTGCACATCGCCGCGCCCGCGCTGGCCATCGCGCCGGATTCGCCCATCGACAAGGTGGCGCGCGACCGGCTTTCCACCGTCTACATGCCGGGCTGGAAGCTGACCATGCTGCCGGACGACGTGGTGCAGGCCTACACGCTGCAGGAAGGGCGCGACTGCCCGGCCGTGTCGCTGTACGTGACGATGGACGAGGCCACGCTGGAAGTGAAGTCCAGCGAGACCAAGCTGGAGCGCGTGCCGATCGCCGCCAACCTGCGCCACGACAAGCTCGACGCGGTGGTGACCGAGGCAGCGCTGACGGGCGCGGCGCCGGCGGACTTCCCGTTCGCGGCCGAGCTGTCCTTCGGCTTCCGGCTGGCCAAGCACCTCAAGGCGCAGCGCGAGGTCGTGCGCGGCAAGCCGGAAAACTTCAACCGGCCGGACTACAACTTCCGCCTCGTCGACGCGGCCGGCCAGTCGCCGGTGGAGCCGCCGAGCGGCCACGAGACGGTCCAGATCAGCGAACGCCGCCGTGGTGCGCCGCTGGACACCATCGTCGCCGAGGCGATGATCCTGGCCAACAACACCTGGGGCGGCTGGCTGGCCGAGCTGGGCGTGCCGGGCATCTACCGCAGCCAGGCGAGCATGGCGCCGGGCGTCAAGGTCCGCATGTCGACCCGCGCACAGCCGCACGCCGGCATGGGTGTGGCGCACTACACCTGGGCCACCTCGCCGCTGCGGCGCTATGTGGACCTGGTGAACCAGTGGCAGATCATTGCCTGCGCCCGCCACGGCCGCACCGCCGCGCTGGTCGCGCCGTTCAAGCCCAAGGACATGATGCTGATGGCGATCATCTCCGGCTTCGACACCGCGTACGCGGCCTACAACGGCTTCCAGAACGCCATCGAGCGCTTCTGGACGCTGCGCTGGCTGACCCAGAACGGCATCACCGAACTCGACTGCGCCGTGATGAAGGATGGGCTGGTGCGCGCCGACACGCTGCCGCTGGTGCTGCGCGCCGCTGGTGCGGACGCGATGCCGCGCGGTGCCCGGGTCCGCGTGCGGCTGGGCGAGCCGGACCTGCTGACGCTGGACGTCGGTGGCAGCGTGCTCACCCGGCTGGATGACCCGACCCGCAGCGACGACGACGCCGTGCTCGAAGACGATGCCGAGGAAGGCGCCGAGGCCGCCGCGACCGGCTTGGCGCTGGCGATCGACGTGCACGACGCCGATGCCCCCGCTGACACAGCAGCGCCGGTACCATCGGCCTCCTGATCTCCGTCCGACACGCCGACCCGCCGATCCCACGATGCAGCGTCTCAAGCAACTCTCGACCCTCCAGACCGCCCTGCTCCTGTCGGTCGGCCTGCACGCGGCGGTGCTGATGGTGCGGGTCGTGGATCCGCAGGCCTTCGACCGGATCCTGCAGGACACGCCGCTGGAGGTGGTGCTCGTCAACGGCAGCACGGCCGAAAAGCCGACCAAGGCGCAGGTCATCGCCCAGCGCAATCTGGCCGGTGGCGGTGACGCAGAAAAAGGCGTCGCCACCTCGCCGCTGCCGCCCTCGCCCGCCGACCAGGCCGGCAACGCCATCGACGACGCCACGCGCCAGATCGAGCAGATGCAGGCCCAGCAGACGCAGCTGCTCACGCAGATCAAGCGCGAGCTGGCCAAGCTCAACACGCCCGATCCGGTGCAGGCGGCCAACAAGACGCCGTCTGCGGCCCAGGCCGAGGAAGAGCGGCGCCGCCAGCTCATCGACCAGCTCGCGCAGATCGAGAAGCGCATCAACGACGAAAACGCCCGCCCGCGCCGGCGCTACGTCAGCCCATCCGCCCGCGAGGGTGTGCACGCGATCTACTACGACTCGCTGCGCCGCCGCATCGAGGACATCGGCACCCGCAATTTCCCCGAGGCCGAAGGCGCCAAGCTCTACGGCGAACTCAGCATGCTGATGGAAGTCGACAGCCTGGGCCGCGTCGTCGAGGCCGAGGTGATCAAGACCTCGGGCAACCGCGCGCTCGACCGCAAGGCGCAGTCGATCGTGCGCGGCGCGGCGCCGTACGGCCATTTCACACCGGCGATGCGCGGCCAGTTCGACCGGCTGGTGTTCGTGTCGCGCTTCCGCTTCACGCGGGACCAGGGTGTGCAGGCCTCGGTCGAGGACGCCACGCCCAAGAATGCCCCCGCGCAGTGAGCGCCCCGGACACCCCACCCACCGTTTCACTTTTCCCACGCCCGCCATGGACCGCTACGCCGTGATCGGCCACCCCGTGGAGCACAGCCGCTCCCCCGACATCCAGGCCCGCTTCGCTGCGCAGACCGGCCAGTCGATCGACTACACCCGGCTGCCCAGCCCGCTCGACGGTTTCACCGCGACGGTGCGCCAGTTCGCCGCGGACGGTGCGCACGGCTGCAACGTCACCGTGCCCTTCAAGTTCGAGGCCTGGCAGCTCGCCCCGCGCCGCACGCCACGCGCCCAGCGCGCCGAAGCGGCCAACACGCTGCGCTTCGACGCCGACGGCTGGTGGTGCGACAACACCGACGGCATCGGGCTGGTGCGCGACATCACAGTCAACGCCGGTATCGCGCTGGCGGGCCGGCGTGTGCTGCTGATCGGCGCGGGCGGCGCGGCAGCGGGCGTGCTCGGGCCGCTGATCGAGGCCGGCCCCAGCGCGCTGGTCGTCGCCAACCGCACCGCGGACAAGGCGCAGGCGCTGGTCGACCGCCACGCCGATCTGGCGCGCGACCACGGCGTCGCGCTGAGCGCCGCGCCGCTGGACGCACCAGGCACGGCCTTCGACATCGTCATCAACGGCACGGCCAGCAGCCTCGCGGGTGCAGGTGTGCCGGTGCCAGCCAGCGTGCTGCGGGCGGGCGGACTGGCGGTAGACATGATGTACGGCGCCGGTGCCCAAGCCTTTCTCGACTGGGCGGCGCAACACGGCGCCACCGGCCGCGACGGGCTGGGGATGCTGGTCGAGCAGGCCGCGGAAGCCTTCTTCGCCTGGCGCGGCGTGCGTCCAGACACGGCGCCGGTGCTGGCTGCGCTGCGGGCGCAGGTGGACGGCGTCCGCTGAAACCGCGATGGCGACCACGGCCCCGCTCTGGCGCAGCCACCTCTGGCGGTTGCTGGCGCTGCTGCTGCTGAGCGCGGTGGCGCTGCAGCTCTACTTCGTGCTGCGCATCGCGCTGATGGTGGTGGTCGATCCGCAGTCGACACCCTTCCAGCGCAGCGAGATCTGGCGTCTGGCCACGGAACAGGGCCAGGTGCTGTGGAGCCAGGCGTGGCGCGACCGCGACCAGCTCGGCCCGCACCTGCAGCGCGCCGTGATCGCCAGCGAGGACGCCGGCTTCAACGAGCACAGCGGTGTCGAATGGGACGCGCTGGAAAAGGCCTGGGAGCGCAACCAGCGCGCCGAAGCCACGGCGGTGAAGCGCAACGAGCTGATCGAGCAGCGCGAGCAGAAAGCCGCCAGCCGCGGCAAGCCGCTGGCCACGCCGCTGCGCCGGTTCGAGCCCAAGGTGGTGGGTGGCTCGACCATCAGCCAGCAGCTCGCCAAGAACCTCTTCCTGTCCGGCGAACGCACCGCCGCGCGCAAGGGCCAGGAGTTCCTGCTCACCTTCATGCTCGAAGGCCTGCTGGGCAAGGGCCGCATCCTGGAGATCTACCTCAACAACGTCGAGTGGGGCGAAGGGGTCTTCGGCGCGCAGGCCGCTGCCGAGCACTACTTCCACGTCGACGCGGCCCGCCTCGCCCCGGCGCAGGCAGCGCGGCTGGCGGTGATGCTGCCGGCGCCCAAGCGTTTCGAGCAGCGGCCCGGCTCGCCTTACCTCGTCAGCCGCGCTGCGACGATCACCGCCCGCATGGGCGCGGTGCCCCTGCCATGACCGCACACACCCTGACCGAAGAGATTGCCGCCATCGCCGCCCGGCTGGTGGTGGAGGAAGGCATGGAATACGGCCCCGCCAAGCGCCGCGCCGCCCGCGACCTGGGCCGGGGGGCCTCGCGCAGCGTGAACATGCCGGACAACGACGCGGTGGAGGACGCCGTGCGCGAGTACCTGTCGGTGTTCTGCACCGACACGCAGCCGGCCGAGCTGGCCGCGCTGCGCAGCGTGGCCGCGCTGTGGATGGAGCGGCTCGCCGAGTTCCGCCCGCACCTGACCGGCGCCGTCTGGCGCGGCACCGCCACCCGACTGTCCGCCGTCCACCTGCAGCTCTACTGCGACGACTGCAAGTCGGCCGAACTGGCGCTGATCAACCAGGGCGTGGACTACGACGTCGGCAGCGTGAACGGGCCGCGCCACCAGCCGGTCGATGTGCTGAGCCTGGCCCAGCGCTGCGACGCGCTGGGCGAGCTGGTGACGGTGTTTCTCACCATCCTGGACCATGACGACCTGCGCGGCGCCCTCAAGCCCGACGCCCGGGGCCGCACGCAGCGCGGCGACCTGGCCGGCCTGCGCCGCCTGATGAACGACGAGGACACACCATGAACCGCAGAAGCTGGATCGGATGGAGCGCCGGGGTGGCGGTGGTGGCCGGCGGCGCCGGCTGGTGGGCACGGCAGGGAACGGCCACGTCCGAGCACCCGCAGACGACCGCCGCACCGCCGGCCGCCTCGGGCAGCGGCGCGGACGACCCGTGGTCCCTGCGCTTCGACCGGCCCGAAGGTGGCACGCTGGCGCTGGCGAGCCTGCGCGGGCGGCCGCTGCTGATCAATTTCTGGGCGACCTGGTGTCCGCCCTGCGTCAAGGAAATGCCGCTGCTCGACACCTTCGCCCGCGCCCAGGCGGCGCGCGGGGCTGCCGGCTGGCAGGTCATCGGGCTGGCCGTGGACGGCCCCACCCCCGTGCGCGAGTTCCTGGTGAAGACGCCGGTGGGGTTTCCGATCGGGCTGGCCGGCTTCGGCGGCACCGAACTGGCGCGCCAGATGGGCAACGCCACCGGGGGGCTGCCCTACACCGTGGTGCTCGGCGCCAACGGTCAGGTGCTCCACCGCAAGCTGGGTGAGACCAATCTGAGAGAACTGCAAGAGTGGGCTGGAACTGCCGGCACCGGCACCACAGGATGAACGGTTTGGTTCTTGCATGAACCTCGGCCCGTGGCATCATCGCGGACCTCGCCGGACGGGTCTCAATTTGTGATGACCGTCATCGAATGGAACTGAAAAGCGCGTAAAGTCTGGGTTTTGGCTGACAAACCCGCGGCAACACGGCCCATCTGACGCGAGTCCTGTACACGAACCGACGCGACAGGACCGCCGCCGACAAGCGGGCACGCATCCGACTGCCCCGCTCACTGCAACCCGAGTATCACGGAGCCCCCATGGACCTTCGCAAGCTGAAGACCCTGATCGATCTGGTGTCGGAATCCAACGTCTCCGAGCTGGAGATCACCGAAGCCGACGGCAAGGTGCGCATCGTCAAGCAGAGTGCCGCCCCCGCCATGGTGATGGCCGCGCACTACCCCGGTCAGCCCATGCACCCGATGGCACACGCTGCCCCGGTCGCCGCTGCCGCCCCGGCCGCCCCGGTGGCCGAAGTCATCACCGGCCACGTCGTCAAGTCGCCGATGGTCGGCACCTTCTACCGCGCCTCGAACCCTGGCGCCAAGGCGCTGGCCGACGTGGGCACGGTCATCAAGAAGGGCCAGTCGGTGTGCATCATCGAGGCCATGAAGATCATGAACGAGATCGAGTCGGACGTGGACGGCACGGTCACCAAGGTGTACGTCGAGAACGGTCAGGCCGTCGAGTACGGACAGCCGCTGTTCATCATCGAATAAGGCCCGCGCCATCATGTTCAAGAAGATCCTGATCGCCAACCGCGGCGAGATCGCGCTGCGCATCCAGCGGGCGTGCCGCGAGATGGGCATCCAGGCGGTGGTGGTGTATTCCGAGGCCGACCGCGACGCCAAGTACGTCAAGCTCGCCGACGAAGCCGTCTGCATCGGCCCCGCCCCGTCGCAGAAGAGCTATCTGCACATGCCCGCGATCATCTCGGCCGCCGAGGTGACGGACGCCGAGGCGATCCACCCGGGCTACGGATTCCTGTCCGAGAACGCCGACTTCGCCGAACGTGTCGAGAAGAGCGGCTTCGCCTTCATCGGCCCGCGTCCGGAGTCGATCCGTCTGATGGGCGACAAGGTCTCGGCCAAGGAAGCGATGGTCAAGGCCGGCGTGCCGACCGTGCCCGGCTCGGTGGGCGCACTGCCCGACGACCCGAAGGAAATCATCCGCATGGGCCGCGAAACCGGCTATCCGGTGATCATCAAGGCGGCGGGTGGTGGTGGTGGTCGGGGCATGCGCGTGGTGCATTCCGAGGCGACGCTGCTGCACTCGGTGGAGACGACCAAGGCGGAAGCCGGCGCAGCCTTCAACAACCCGGCCGTCTACATGGAGAAGTTTCTCCAGAACCCGCGCCACATCGAGATCCAGATCCTGGCCGACCAGCATGGTCACGCGGTCTGGCTGGGCGAGCGCGACTGCTCCATGCAGCGCCGCCACCAGAAGATCATCGAGGAAGCACCGGCGCCGGGCATTCCGCGCAAGGTGATCGAGAAGATCGGCGAACGCTGCGCAGCGGCCTGCCGCAAGATCAACTACCGCGGCGCGGGCACCTTCGAGTTCCTGTACGAGAACGGCGAGTTCTTCTTCATCGAGATGAACACCCGCGTGCAGGTGGAGCACCCGGTGACCGAGCTGGTGACCGGCATCGACATCGTGCAGCAGCAGATCCGCATCGCCGCCGGCGAGGAACTGCCCTTCACGCAGAAGCAGATCACCCAGCGTGGCCACGCCATCGAGTGCCGCATCAACGCGGAAGACCCGTACAAGTTCACGCCGTCGCCCGGCCGCATCACGGTCTGGCACCCACCCGGCGGTCCTGGTGTGCGCGTCGATTCGCATGCGTACAGCAACTACGTCGTGCCGTCGAACTACGACTCGATGATCGGCAAGATCATCGTCCACGCCGACACGCGCGACCAGGCACTGGCCCGCATGCGCAGCGCGCTGAGCGAGATGCTGGTCGAGGGCATCCAGACCAACATTCCGCTGCACCGGCAACTGATGGCGGACGCCGCGTTCATGGATGGCGGCACCAGCATCCATTACCTGGAAGGCTGGCTGGCCGCACGGAAGACGCTGGGATGATCGAGCTGACCTTGCTCTGCCCGGCCGACCAGGTCGATGCCGTGTCCGACGCGCTGATGGAGGAACTGGACGCGCTGGCGGTCACCGTCGAGGACGCCGACGCCGACACGCCCGACGAGGCGCCCATCTTCGGCGAGCCGGGCATGCCCGCGACGCTGTCGGCCAGCATCGGCGGCTGGCAGCGTTCGATCGTCAAGGCCCTGTTCAACGACGAGGACGCCGCCACCGACGCCTGCACCCTGCTGCTGGCCCAGGACGGCGAAGACGGCGACAGTGCGTTCACCGACCTGCACGTCCAGGGCCTGTACCCTGTGGCGGACCAGGACTGGGTGCGCCTCACGCAGTCGCAGTTCGAGCCGGTGCTGATCACGTCCGAGTTCTGGATCGTGCCGTCCTGGCACAAGCCGCCCGCAGGCGCCACGCGCGTGATGCGGCTTGATCCGGGCCTGGCCTTCGGCACGGGCACGCACCCGACCACCCGCATGTGCCTGCGCTGGATTGCCCGACACGCCGATCTGGCGAATCCGTGGCCGCGTGTGCTCGACTACGGCTGTGGCTCGGGCATCCTGGCCATCGGTGCCGGGCTGCACGGCGCCCGCGACATCGACGCGGTGGACATCGACTTCGCTGCGGTCGAGTCGAGCCGGGCCAATGCCGCGGCCAACGGTGTGCAGTTGCGCCGGGTCGGTCTGCCGGATCTGGCGGACGGGCAGTACCCGGTCGTGCTGGCCAACATCCTGGCCGCACCGCTGAAGCTGCTGGCACCGCTGCTGAGCGGGCATGTCGCGCCGGGCGGTTCGCTGGTGATGGCCGGCCTGCTGGAACGCCAGATCGAGGATCTGCAGGCAGCCTATGCCCCGTGGCTCGCGCTGGAAGTGGCAGATCGTGAAGATGGCTGGGTGTTGCTGACGGCGCGCCGCCCTTGAGCATGGCCGGAAATGGCATGATTCCCCCATGAGTCTGGCCACTTCCTGTCCCGCCTGCGGCACCGTCTTCCGGGTGGTGCAGGACCAACTGAAGATCTCCGAGGGCTGGGTCCGCTGCGGCCATTGCCAGGAGGTCTTCAACGCGCTGGAGGGCCTGTTCGACCTCAACCGGCGCGACACCAACACCCACAGCGGTTCACCGGACATTGCCATTCCGGCGACGACCAACCCGACCGATCCGGCCTGGCTGGAAACCCGGCCAGCGATGTTCTCGGACGGCAAGGTGCTGCGTGAACGGCAGGAGGCCCTGCAAAACCGCACGGCGCCTCCCGCAACACCACCCCCACCGCCGCCGGCAGCACCGTCTCCGGCAGCACCGTCTCCGGCGCGTAGTCTGCCCGCGACTCGGGTCGAGATCAGCACTCGCCGCGTGGCCACCTGGGATCCATCGGTCCAGGAGCCGGAGCGCGGCATGGCGCCCACCCAGCCCGATCCGGGTGCATGGCGCACGACGAGCGCCGACACGACCCTGCCGGTCATGCCGCAGGACGAGGAGCCGGATCTCGATCTGTTCCCCTCGGGCGACGAGACCGCCTATCCCTCCACGACGCTCGAATTCCGCTCCGAGGCCTTCAGTGCCTTCGCTGCGGCGCGTCTGCAGCGCGAGGGGCGGCCGGACGTCGACCTGGCACTGGACTGGCCCTCGGCGCCGGCGCCGCTGTCACGCACCGAGGAGCTGCAACCCGCGCCAACAGCACCAGCCGCGCGAGTGTCCGAGCCGCAGCCAGAACAGCCGCCGCTGCAGCAGAAACCCGAGGAAGTAGAAGCGGCCGCCGTGGTGGTGGAGACGCCGGAAGTCCCTGTCGAGCCCGTGCCGGCCCCTGCTGCCGCGCACACCGGCGATCCGGAATCACCCGCCGCAGTGCCGTGGCAAGGCCCAGCCCTGGCGCAGATCGACGACCTGGAAAAGACCCTGGACCTGAGCGCGGAGCCGCTGTCCAGCCTCCACGCGCCGGTGGAGGCGCAGGAAGTGGAAGCGCCCGAGACGGCATTGGTCACCCCCTTGGCGGAATCGCCCATGCCGCCGGCGGCCGCGGAGTCCACCACCGGCAAGCGCAGCAAGAAGACCATCCCCGACGGCGGCGAACCGTCGGTGCTACCCGACTTCGTGCGCCGCGCCGACAAGCAGGCCCGCTGGCACCGCCCGATCGTCCGTGCCGCCCTGGGCACGGTCGCGCTGCTGCTGGGCGGCGTGCTGGTGGCGCAGATCGGCGAGCACTGGCACGACCTGATCGCCGCCCGCTGGCCGGCCACGCAGCCGCTGCTGGCGCGCGGCTGCGTGCAATGGGACTGCGCGTTGCAGCCCCCACAGCAGCTGGACGCGCTGGTCGTGGACAGCACTGCCCTCAGCCGCCCGCCCAACGGCGACAGCTATCTGCTGGGTGTGACGCTGCACAACCGGGCCGCCCATGCGGTCGCGGCCCCGCACATCGAGCTGAGCCTGACCGACATGTCCGGCGCCGTGGTGTTGCGCCGGGTGCTGACGCCAGCAGAGTTCCGGCAGTCCGGCCTGCTGGCGGCGTCCAGCGATGCGAGCTGGAATCTGGAATTCACCAGCACCAACCAGCGCATCGCCGGCTACACGCTCGCCGCGTTTTATCCCTGAGCCTGGGCGAGCAGCGTCGCTGCGTCGCTGACTTCGAACTTGCCCGGGCCTTCGACATTCAGCGTCTTCACGACGCCGTTGTCCACCAGCATCGAGTAGCGCTGCGAGCGCACGCCGAAGCCCTTGGCGGTCAGGTCCAGCACCAGGCCGGTGGCCTGCGTGAACAGCGCGCCGCCGTCGCCCATCATGCGCACCTTGCCGGCCGCTGCGTTGTCGCGGCCCCAGGCGCCCATCACGAAGGCATCGTTGACCGACACGCACCAGACCTCGTCCACGCCTGCCGCCTTGAAGGCCTCGGCCTGGGCGATGTAGCCCGGCAGGTGCTGCGCGGAGCAGGTCGGGGTGTAGGCGCCCGGCAGCGCGAAGATGGCAATCTTCTTGCCTGCGGTTTCCTTGGCCACATCGAAGGCATTCGGGCCGATCGAGCAGCCGTTGCCCTCGACTTCGACGTATTCGAACAGGGTGCCCGCGGGCAGTTGGTCGCCAATCTTCAGCATGGGGAAGTTCTCCTTCAAGGTGAGCGCAAATTAGAAGCGCGGAATGAAAAAAACCGGCCGCCAGTATCCCAGCGTGCCGGTTTTCGCGTCATCCGAGGTCAGCAAGACCCCGGAAACTGTCGCGTATCAGGTCGTTTTCAGACCAGACGGGCCTTTTCGATCAGGCGCGTCACAACCCAGTTCTTGGTCTTGGACAGCGGACGGCTTTCCGAGATCTCGACCAGGTCGCCCATCTTGTACTCGTTGGTCTCGTCATGCGCGTGGTACTTGCGCGAACGGGCCACGATCTTGCCGTACAGCTCGTGCTTGGCGCGACGCTCGACCAGGACGGTGACCGTCTTGGCGCGCTTGTCGCTGACCACGCGACCGACCAGGGTGCGGGTGTTCTTCTGCGCCGGGGCTGCAGCGGTCTGGACTTGGGCTTCGCTCATTGGGCGGCTCCCTTCTTCTTCTCGGTCAGGATGGTCCTGGCGCGAGCGATTTCACGACGCGTCTTGCGCAGCATCGTGTGGTTGGTCAGTTGCTGCGTCGCCTTTTGCATGCGCAGACCGAAATGGGCCTTCAGCAGATCGCTGATTTCCTTTTCGAGCGCAGCGACGTCCTTGGCGCGGAGTTCAGAAGCTTTCATTCACGTTCTCCTTGCTCAGGTACCGAACTGGCGCAACACGAAGGTCGTGCGCAGCGGCAGCTTGGCGGCAGCCAGCGTGAAGGCTTCACGGGCCAGCGCTTCAGGCACACCATTGAGTTCATAGAGCACCTTGCCGGGCTGGATTTCAGCCACGTAGTACTCCGGATTGCCCTTGCCGTTACCCATCCGCACTTCGGCCGGCTTCTGCGAGATCGGCTTGTCCGGGAAGATGCGGATGAAGACACGGCCACCGCGCTTGATGTGGCGCGAGATGGCACGACGGGCGGCTTCGATCTGGCGAGCGGTGATGCGGCCACGCTCCGTGGCCTTCAGACCGAACTCACCGAACGACACCAGAGCGCCACGGGTGGCGACGCCGGTGTTGCGGCCCTTTTGTTCCTTACGGAACTTGCGACGCGACGGTTGCAACATTCCTTATTCTCCTTTGGGGGCGGCCGGTGCAACAGTACGCACCACGCGCTTGACGCCCGCTTCGCCCGCCGGGGCGCCAGCAGCGGCACCCGGACGACGGTCGTTGTTGCCACGCGGCGCGCCACGGCGCGGTTCGCCCGGACGGTCATTGCGCGGACTACGGCGGCGGCGGTCGTCTTCCGGACGCTCTTCGCGTGCGGCAGCCGGTGCCTCGCCATTGGCCAGGCGGTCGCCCTTGTAGACCCACACCTTGACACCGATGATGCCGTAGGTGGTCTTGGCTTCCGAGAAGCCGTAGTCGATGTCCGCACGCAGGGTGTGCAGCGGCACGCGACCTTCGCGGTACCACTCGGTGCGCGCGATTTCGATGCCGTTCAGACGACCGGCCGACATGATCTTGATGCCCAGGGCGCCCAGACGCATCGCGTTCTGCATCGCACGCTTCATCGCGCGGCGGAACATGATGCGCTTTTCGAGCTGCTGGGTGATCGATTCGGAGATCAGCTGCGCATCGACTTCCGGCTTGCGCACTTCCTCGATGTTCACGGCGACAGGCACCTTGAGCATCTTGGCGAGTTGCAGCTTGAGGTTCTCGATGTCCTCGCCCTTCTTGCCGATCACCACGCCCGGACGTGCCGAGAAAATGGTGATGCGGGCGTTCTTGGCGGGGCGCTCGATCAGGACGCGCGAGACGGCGGCGCTCTTGAGCTTCTTCTTCAGATACTCGCGAACTTCGATGTCTTCAGCCAGCATGGCCGCGAACTGACGGTTGCCGGCGTACCAGCGCGACGACCAGTTACGCGTGACCGGCAGGCGGAACCCGATCGGATGGATTTTCTGTCCCATGGATTTCTTCCTGCCTTAGTTGCCAACGGTCACGTAGATGTGCGCGGTGGGCTTGCTGATGCGGTTGCCGCGGCCCTTGGCCCGTGCGGAAAAACGCTTCAGCGTGGCACCTTGCTCCACGTAGATCGAGGTGACGCGGAGTTCGTCGATGTCAGCGCCGTCATTGTGCTCGGCGTTGGCGATCGCGCTCTCGAGCGCCTTCTTGATGATGCCGGCGGCCTTCTTCTGCGTGAAGTTCAGGATGTCGAGGGCCTGACCGACCTTCTTGCCGCGGATCAGGTCAGCCACCAGACGACCCTTGTCGCAGGACAGGCGGACGCCGCGGACGATTGCTTGAGTTTCCATCGTCGCCGCTCCTTAGCGCTTGGCTTTCTTGTCCGCCGGGTGACCCTTGAACGTACGGGTCAGCGCGAACTCGCCCAGCTTGTGGCCGACCATCTGGTCGGTCACGTACACGGGCACATGCTGCTTGCCGTTGTGCACGGCGATCGTGACACCGATGAACTCGGGCAGGATCGTCGAACGGCGCGACCAGGTCTTGATGGGCTTCTTGTCCTTGATAGCGACAGCCTTCTCGACCTTGTTCAGCAGGTGGTGGTCAACAAACGGACCTTTTTTCAGTGAACGAGACATGAGCTACTACCCCTTATTTCTTGCGACGCGACACGATCATGTTCTGCGTGCGCTTGTTGTTGCGGGTGCGGTAGCCCTTCGTCAGGGTGTTCCACGGCGAAACAGGCGCCTGGCCCTCGCCGGTGCGGCCTTCGCCACCACCGTGCGGGTGGTCCACCGGGTTCATGGCGGTGCCGCGAACCGTCGGACGGATGCCCTTCCAACGCATCGCACCGGCCTTGCCATACTGGCGCAGGTTGTGCTCTTCGTTGGAGACTGCGCCGATCGTCGCGCGGCAGTCGATGTGGATCTTGCGCACTTCACCCGAGCGCAGACGCACCTGGGCGTAGACGCCTTCACGCGCCATCAGCGTCACCGAGGTGCCAGCCGAACGGGCGATCTGGGCGCCCTTGCCGGGCATCATCTCGACGCAGTGGATCGTGGAGCCCACGGGGATGTTGCGGATCGGCAGCGTGTTGCCGGCCTTGATCGGCGACTCGGCGCCGCTCAGGACCGTCTGACCCACTTCCAGACCACGCGGCGCGATGATGTACGAACGTGCACCGTCGGCGTAGCACACCAGAGCGATGTGCGCCGTGCGGTTCGGGTCGTACTCGATGCGCTCGACCTTGGCGGGGATGCCGTCCTTGTTGCGCACGAAATCGACCACACGGTAGTGGTGCTTGTGACCACCGCCCTTGTGGCGAACCGTGATGTGACCGTTGTTGTTACGGCCGGAGTTCTGCTTCTGGGGTTCCAGCAGCGAAGCTTCCGGAGCGCCCTTGTGCAGGTGCTTGTGAACAACCTTGACGACGCCACGGCGGCCAGGCGAAGTCGGTTTGACCTTGACGACAGCCATTACGCGGCCTCCCCGGAGAAGTTGAGTTCCTGCCCGGCCTTCAGCGACACATACGCCTTGCGCACGTGGTCACGGCGACCGATGCGTCCACCGAAGCGCTTGGACTTGCCCTTCTGGTTGACGACCTGCACCGAGTCCACTTCGACCTTGAACATCAGTTCGACGGCGGCCTTGATCTCGGGCTTGGTGGCGTCCTGCAGCACCTTGAACAGCACTTGGTTGTGCTTTTCGGCGATGCTGGTGGCCTTCTCGGAGATGATGGGTGCTACGAGCACCTGGGCCAGACGGCCTTCCGAGAAATTGCGGTTGATGGGAGCGCGGCTCATGCGAACATCTCCTGGAGCTTGTCGATCGCACCCTTGGTGACGACGATCTTCTTGTAGAAGACCAGCGACAGGGGATCGGCGAAACGCGGCTCGACAACCAGCACGTTCGGCAGGTTGCGCGAAGCCAGGAACAGGTTCTCGTCGATCTGGTCAGCGATGACCATGACGTGATCCAGGTTCATGGCCTTGAGCTTGGCGGCCAGCAGCTTGGTCTTGGGGGCTTCGACCGACAGCGAGTCGACCACCACCAGACGGCCTTCGCGGGCCAGCTGCGAGAAGATGGCGGCCATGCCGGCGCGGTACATCTTCTTGTTGATCTTGTGCGAGAAGTTCTCTTCCGGCAGGTTCGGGAAAATCCGACCGCCCCCGCGCCACAGCGGCGACGAGGTCATGCCGGCGCGTGCGCGGCCGGTGCCCTTCTGGCGGAAAGGCTTCTTGGTCGAATGGTGAACCTGCTCCCGGTCCTTCTGGGCGCGGGTGCCTTGGCGGCCGTTGGCCTGGTAGGCAACGACGACCTGATGGATCAGGGATTCGTTGTAGTCACGGGCGAACACGGCGTCCGAAGCATCGACCTTGGCGGACGCTTGGCCTTGTTCATTCAGGAGCTCGAGCTGCATCAGTTGGCCCCTTTCTTGAGCTTGACCTTCACGGCGGGACGCACGGTGACAAAGCCACCCTTCGAACCCGGGACGGCACCCTTCACCAGCAGCAGCTGGCGGGCTTCGTCAACGCGCACGATGTCCAGGTTCTGGGTCGTGACGGTTTCGTCGCCCATGTGACCGGTCATCTTCTTGCCCGGGAACACGCGACCCGGGTCCTGCGCCATGGAGATCGAGCCCGGCACGTTGTGCGAACGGCTGTTGCCGTGCGACGCGCGCTGCGAGCTGAAGTTGTGGCGCTTGATGGTGCCAGCGAAGCCCTTGCCGATCGAGGTGCCTTGCACGTCGACGGTCTGGCCAGCAGCAAACATCGTGACCGGCAGGGTGGCGCCAGCCTTGAATTCAGCAGCCACCTCAGCGGTGACGCGGAACTCTTGCAGCAGCTCACCGGCTTCGACACCGGCCTTGGCCAGGTGTCCGGCCGACGGCTTGTTCACGCGGGAGGCCTTGCGGGCGCCGAACGTGATCTGCAGTGCGGTATAGCCGTCCGTTTCCACGGTTTTGACTTGGGCAACGCGGTTGTTGGACACGTCCAGCACGGTCACGGGCACGGTATCACCGTCGTCCGTGAAGATGCGCATCATGCCCACCTTGCGGCCCAGCAATCCGAGACGATTGCTAAGACTCATGGTTCTTCTCCAATAACCCGACAACGATTGGCCGGGCTGACTAAGTTGTTGCCGCTTCACCCGCACACCCGCCTTGAAGGGCGGACAGTCGAACGAACCGGAACGACGAAAATGGGCGCAATTTTAATTGCAGCCCGAAAAGCTCGCGATTATCACACAGTTGCGCAGCTTGGCGCAAGAACTACCGACAAGTAAGCCGCCAGCGCGCGCCCTGGCAGCTCACGCTGACCAGCGCAGCACCGCCTCATCCCGCCAGTAGCGCACTTCGCTGTAGAAGAAGGCCCAGACACAATCCGTGCAGCCACGCCCGCAGCAACTCACGGGTGCTTCAGGCGCCACAGGCAACTCCACGCCACGCTCGGCCGCGCGCACCAGCACCGCGGCGATCAGCGCTTCGGCCTCGGTCTTCAGCGCCGGGCGGACGGCCAGCAAGGCCGCATCGGTCCCATCCACCATGGCCTCAGTCCGTCCAGCGCAGGATCGACTCGTCCCGCCAGTAGGCAACATCCCCGCAGTAGACCTCCCAGACGCAACCGATGCAGTCGCTGTCGCAGCAGTTGGTCGGCTCGGGCGGAGGATCGGACAGCGCCACCCCCAGCGTCCGTGCGCGGTCAAGTACCACCCGCACCAGCGCCTGGGCTTCGCTGCGCTCGGTCGGGGTCCACTGCTGGAGGGCGTCGTCTGAAATCATCCCGCCATTCTCCAATATCCCCGCACGACCATCTGCACCCACCCTGGATGCGGCACAGCGCCATCCGGCAGGGGGATGGCGTGGGCCCGGCACGCCCCGGACACTGGCCTCAAGACGCGCCGGACCGGCGCGGTGCGAACCAGGCAGAGAAGACATGGCACGACGACCGCAACACGGCTTCGCATTGATCGAGCAGATCGCCGCCATCCTCACCATCGGCACTGCCTCGGCGATCGCGCTGCCGCAACTGGCCGCGTTGCAGACCGAAGCGGCAAGCGCGACGCTGCAGCACCTGACAGGCGCGGCGAACACGGCCATGCTGCTGAACCAGGGCGGCTGTCTGGTGACCGGCCACCAGCCCGAACCGGGTCGCTGCCGCCCAGTGCACGACTGCGCCGACCTCACCACGCTGCTGCACGGTGGCCTGCCAGACGGCTACGCCGTGCAGGCGTTGTCCCTGCCGCGCGGAGCCGAGGGCCAGTGCCAGCTCCTGCATCCGGCCAGCGGACATTCGGCCAGCTTCACCGGCGTGGGGACCGGGAACTAACCCGCCTCGACCTGCGCACGGCGGCGCCGCTCGCGGCTGTTCGCCAGGTGCGTGCGCATCGCGGCCCGCGCGCCATCCGGGTCCTGGCTGGCGATGGCGTCGAAGATGCTCTCGTGCTCGGCGTTGACGCGGCGCAGGTAGCGCAGGCGCTCCGGGTCGAGCGCCTCGGACTGCTCCAGCCGCGCCCGTGGAATGATCATGCTGCCCAGCGCCGTCATCAGGTCGGCGAAGTGGTGGTTGCGCGTGGCGCGCGCAATCTCCAGATGGAACTGGAAATCCGCGCCGATCGCGTCCCGTCCATCTTCAACCGCCTGCACGACCGTGTCGAGCGCCGTGCGCATGGCCTGCAGGTCCTCGTCGGTGCGGCGCTGCGCGGCCAGCGCGGCGGCCTCGGTCTCCACGCCGATGCGCAGCTCCAGCACCGCGATCACGTCGCGCAGCGTGGCCATCTGCTCCGGCGCGATGCGGAAGCCCGGCGCGTCGCCCAGCCCCAGCACGAAGGTGCCGATGCCGTGGCGCGTCTCGACCAGGCCGGCCGCCTGCAGCCGCGAGATCGCCTCGCGCACGACGGTGCGGCTGACGGCGAACTCGACCATGATCGCCGACTCGGTGGGCAGCTTGTCGCCCGGGACGAGCTGGCCGTTGCGGATGCGGTCCCCAAGGGATTCGACCAGTTCGAGGGCCAAGGTGCGGGGACGGCGACGGGCAGTGGTCGGCAGCGGCTGGTTCATGGTGGTGTTGTGGTCCCGGGTACACCCCACTGTACCAACACCGCGCCCTAGCGCAGCTGACCGGATGGACGCATCCACACACGCGTCCCGGCGCTGCCCCGTATGCTGAGCCGCTGGCCTCCGCCATCGATCCCACGCACGCTCCTTGCAGGACCACTGTCCCATGCTCGACCGCCCCGCTTCCGCCCTCCGCTTCCCGCGCCTGCTGCTGACCGGCGCCGCCGGCAACCTCGGCCGCGAGATGCGCCCGCGCCTGAAAGCCTACTGCGACACCCTGCGCGTCAGCCACCGCAGCGACGCCATCGACCCCGCCGGCCCCGGCGAGGAACTCGCGGTAGCCGACCTCGCCGACAAAGCGGCCGTGATGGCGATGCTCGACGGCGTGGACGCGGTCGTCCACCTCGGCGGCGTCTCGACCGAACAGGCCTGGGAATCCATCCTCGACGGCAATATCGTAGGCATGGTCAACCTGTACGAAGCCGCCCGCCACGCCGGCACCAGGCGCATCGTCTTCGCCAGCTCCAACCACGTCACCGGCTTCTACCGCCAGGACGAGGTCGTCAGCCCGCGCGACTCGGTGCGCCCGGACGGCTTTTACGGCCTGTCGAAGTGCTTCGGCGAGAACCTCGCGCAGCTCTACTGGGACCGCTTCGGTATCGAGACGGTGAGCCTGCGCATCGGCTCGTCGTTCGCCGCGCCCAAGGACCGCCGCATGCTCGCCACCTGGATGAGCTTCGACGACACCGAGCGGCTGATCGTCGCCGCGCTCACCGCCCCGGTGGTCGGCCACAGCATCCTCTACGGCATGAGCGACAACGCCACGACCTGGTGGGACAACAGCTCCGCGCGCCACATCGGCTACCGGCCGCAGGACTCGTCGGACGTGTTCCGCAGCGAGGTCGAGGCGCGCCAGCAGACGCTGGACCGCGACGACCCTGCGGCGGTCTACCAGGGCGGCGCCTTCGTGCGCACCGGGCCGTTCTTCGACAAGGAGTGATGCACATGGAACCGCTGTCGCTGCGCTACCCCGATCCCGCCATCGAAGTCCTGCACCCGGACTTCCTGAAACTGCGGCTCTACAGCGCCAGTGTCGAGCGGCTGGCCACCGGGCTGCGCTGGGCGGAGGGGCCGGTGTGGTTCGGCGACGGGCGCTACCTGCTGGTGTCGGACATCCCGAACGACCGCATCCTGCGCTGGGACGATTGCGCCGGCGCGGTGAGCGTGTTCCGCCAGCCCTCGAACAACGCCAACGGCCACGCCCGCGACGCGCAGGGGCGACTCGTCACCTGCGAGCACCTGACGCGCCGCGTGACGCGCACCGAGCACGACGGGCGCGTCACCGTGCTGGCGGATCGGTTCGAGGGCGCCCGGTTGAACTCGCCCAACGACATCACGCTGTGCCGCCGCGACGGCGCGGTGTGGTTCACCGACCCGAGCTTCGGCATCGGCGGCCACTGGGAGGGCGAGCCCGCCGAGGCCGAACGCCCACACGGTGTCTACCGGATCGACGCGGCGACTGGCCGGCTCGACTGTCCAATCGACGATCTTGATGGGCCGAACGGGCTGGCGTTTTCACCGGACGAGTCGGTGCTCTACGTGATCGAGAGCCGCGCCGAGCCGCACCGCCTGATCTGGGCCTACGACCACGCCGCCGACGGCACGCTGTCGAACAAGCGGCTGCACGTCGATGCCGACGGGCCGGGGGCGCTCGACGGCATGGCCTGCGACGTGGCGGGGAATCTCTGGTGCGGCTTCGGCACCAACGGCGCGCCGGGGACTGACGCTGCGGCGCTCGATGGTGTGCGCGTCTACAGCCCCTCAGGCCAGCCGATCGGCCACATCCATTTGCCCGAACGCTGCGCGAATGTGTGCTTCGGCGGGGCGAAGGGGAATCGGCTGTTCATGGCGGCGAGCCACTCGGTGTACGCGCTGTATATGAACACGACCGGGGCAGTTCGGTAGATGGCGGTCAGGCCAGCAATTCAGCCCGCGGCAGCTTGGAAGCACCGACATCGAAGGTCATGAACCTTGACCGCCCCAGGTGCGCCGCGCGCGCGCTGAGAAGGCAGTCGGCGAAGTCCGCTCTCGACTGCTGGTTCCAGAGGTGCAGCGCTTCCTCGACCGTCGGCTCGTGTTCGAATTCGACGTCACCGCTTTCGAGCAGACGCGCGAAGGCGCCCGAGATGGAGGCCTTGTCCAGCTTGTAGCGGCTGCGAAGCACCCACTCGGTCTCCAGCAGCGCACAGAGCATGATGAGGACGGGCTCTTCGGCTTGCGCAGCGTCCTCCACCAGACGGCGGGCGGCTGCGAACTGCGTTTCGTCATCCTGGACCAGCAGTCGAACCAGGACATTCGTGTCGATGGCGATGCTCATTTGAACGGGTTCATGTCCTCGACCGAAACCGTCGGCTGGTCAGGCCGGGTGAGCATGCCCGCGAGGTCGGCCAGCCGCTTGGTCTTGGCCCGCATGATGACGGTGCCATCGCTCAGCAGCGTGAAGGTCAGCTTGTCGCCTGCCTTCAGCCCCAGGCGATCACGGACTTCGCGAGGCACCGTGACTTGCCCCTTGCTGGTCAGGGTTGTGGCGTCGGCCATGGTCTTGCTCACCCCAGAAGTATTACGAATTTATCAATCGTAATACTTGGGTAGTGGCAGGTCAACGGCACTGCCGCGGGCGTCAGCGCGGGTGGCCGGTCTCAGACCGGCCGGCCAGCGCGCGCGGCCAGCCAGGCCGGCGCGTCCTGCAGGCACACCGGCCGCAGGAAACGCGCCATCGCCGCGTCGCCGACGGAGGTGCTTTCCGGCCGGGAGCTGCTGGGCCACGGGCCGCCGTGCTGCTGCGCGGCCGTGACGGCGACGCCCGTCGGCACGCCAGCGAACAGCACACGCCCGGCGATCGCCATCGCGCCGCGCACCAGCGCGCGGGTCTGGTCGGTGTCGGCGTCCAGGCCCCACAGCGTCACGGTCAGGCTGCCGCCGACGGCCTGCAGCACCTGCAGCGCCTGCGCCAGCGTCGCTGCCCGCACGACCAGGCTGCTGGGGCCGAACACCTCTTCGCGCAGCGCAGCGCGGGCGATGAAGTCCGGCGCCGACACCTGCGCCAGCACCGGGCGCGGCGGCTGGCCTGCGGCCGCGGTTTCCTGCACCAGCATGTCCGCGCCGGCCTGCGCCCAGTGTGCGACACCGGCTTCGAAGGCGCCGCGCATCGCGGTGGTCAGCATCGCGTGCGGCTGCTGCGGGCGCAGCGCCTCGGCGAGTTGCGCGACGAAGCCGTCGTTGACCGCCTGCGCGTCCAGCCCGGGCTGCGCCTCGTCGATCAGCACGACCACGCCCGGGTTGGTGCAGAACTGGCCGCAGCCCAGCGTGATGGAGCCGGCGAGCGTGGTGGCCAGCGCGGCGCCGTCGGTGGCGAGCTTCGCAGCCAGCGCGATGACCGGGTTGGTCGAGCCGAGTTCGCCGAAGAAGGGCACCGGCCGCGGACGCGCCGCCGCTTCAGCCGCAAGCGCCGCGCCGCCCTGGGTCGAGCCAGTGAAGGCGCCGGCCGCGATCGCCGGATGGCGGATCAGCCGCACGCCGATGTCACGCCCGCCACCCTGCACCAGATCGATCAGGCCCGCCGGCAAGCCCTGCGCCGCCAGCACGCCCTGCACCAGACCGAACACGCGGTTCGAGAGCTGCAGGTGGCCCGTGTGCGCCTTGACGACCACCGGGCAGCCCGCGGCGAGCGCCGAGGCCGTGTCCCCTCCCAGCACCGAGAACGCGAAGGGGAAGTTGCTCGCCGAGAACATCGCCACCGGGCCGAGCGGCACCGACCAGCGCTGCATCGCCGGGTGCCCGGCGGGCGGTGCGCCGGCCACGGCCGGGTCATCGCTGAACGCGAAGGGCTCACCGCGCTCGGCGATGTCGGCGAAGCGGCGCAGCTGGAAGGCAGTGCGGTCGAGTTCGCCGTTCAGGCGCACCGGGCCGAGCGCGGTCTCGCGGTCCGCCAGCGCGACGAGGTCGGCGCGGTCGCCTTCGAGCGCCGCGGCCAGCGCACGCAGCAGCGCGCCGCGTTGCGCGCCGGTCGCACCCTGCCACAGCGGGAAGACGGCGGCGGCGGCGTCACAGGCGGCGTCCACCGCAGCGGGGGCGGTCCCCGGCAATTCGGCCAGCACAGCGCCCGTGCGGGCATCGAAGGAAGAGAGCGTCGTCGTCATGGCAGGCTTTCGGAAGGTTTGCAGAGGTCGTCTGGCAAGGTGGGCCGGTGCTCAGCGCACCATGCAGGGCCGCTTCGGATCGAAGGTCCAGCCCGGGATCATGAACTGCATCGCCATCGCATCGTCGCGCGCGCCGAGGCCGTGCAGCAGGTACAGCTGGTGGGCCTTCTCCACCTCGACCATGTCCAGCTCGACGCCCAGCCCCGGCTTGTCCGGCACCTGCACATGGCCGCCAACAATTTGCAGCGGCTCCTGCGTCAGGCGCTGGCCGTCCTGCCAGATCCAGTGCGTGTCGATGGCGGTGACCTTGCCAGGGGCTGCGGCGCCGACGTGGGTGAACATCGCCAGCGACACATCGAAGTGGTTGTTCGAGTGCGAGCCCCAGGTCAGGCCCCAGTCGCGGCAGGTCTGCGCCACGCGCACCGAGCCGGCCATGGTCCAGAAGTGCGGATCGGCGAGCGGGATGTCCACGCTCTGCAGCGACAGCGCGTGGCTGAGCTGGCGCCAGTCGGTGGCGACCATGTTGGTGGCAGTGGGCAGGCCGGTGGCGCGGCGGAACTCGGCCATCACCTCGCGGCCGGAGAAGCCCCCCTCGGCGCCGCACGGGTCTTCGGCATAGGCGACGACGCCACGCATGCGGTGGCCCAGGCGGATCGCGTCCTTCAGCAGCCAGCCGCCGTTCGGGTCCAGCGTCACGCGGGCTTGCGGGAACCGTTCGTGGATCGCCGTCACCGCATCGACTTCGGCATCGCCGGCGAGCACGCCGCCCTTGAGCTTGAAGTCGTTGAAGCCGTACTGCTCGCGCGTCGCCTCGGCCAGCCGCACGATGGCGTCCGGCGTCATCGCCTCCTCGTGGCGCAGGCGGAACCAGTCGTTGTCGGCGCCCGGCTCGCTGTGGTACGGCAGGCCGGTCTTCGTGCGGTCACCGACGAAGAACAGGTAGCCAAGCATCTCGACCGCGTCGCGCTGGCGCCCTTCCCCGAGCAGGTCGCACACCGGCAGGCCGAGGTGCTGGCCAAGCAGGTCGAGCATGGCCGCCTCGACCGCCGTCACCGCGTGGATCGTCGTGCGCAGATCGAAGGTCTGCAGGCCGCGCCCGCCGGAGTCCCGGTCGGCAAACGCCTGCTGCACCTGCTGCAACACGCGCAGGTGGTTGCCGACCGGCTGGCCGACCACCAGCGGGCGGGCGTCCTCCAGCGTCTGGCGGATCTTCTCGCCGCCGGGCACCTCGCCGACGCCGGTGTGGCCCGCCGTGTCGGTCAGCAACAGCAGGTTGCGGGTGAAGAACGGCGCGTGCGCACCGCTCAGGTTCATCAGCATTCCGTCGCGGCCGGCGACCGGAATGACACGCATCGCGGCGATGCGCGGCAGGTCAGCGCCTGCGAAGGTCTGGGGAGCCGTCACGTCCACCCCCTCACTGCGCACCGAGCGGCGCCAGCAGGCGGGCCAGTTCCTCGACCTCCGGCGCCTTCAGGTCGCTCAGCGGCGGACGCACCGGGCCAGCCGGGTGACCCGCCAGCGCGGCGCCAGCCTTCACGATCGACACCGCATAGCCCTCGCCCTTGTTGCGCAGTGCGATGTAGGGCAGGAAGAAGTCGCGGATCAGGCGGTCGCAGGTGGCGGTGTCGTCCGTGGCGTGCGCGTTGTAGAAGTCCATCGCCGTCTTCGGGATGAAGTTGAAGACCGCCGACGAGTACACCGGGCAGCCCATCGCCTTGTAGGCTCCGGCGAAGACTTCCGCCGTCGGCAGGCCGCCGAGGTAGGCAAAGCGCTCGCCCAGGGTCTGGCGGATGGCGACGAATTTCTCGATGTCGCCGAAGCCGTCCTTGAAACCGATCAGGTTCGGGCAGGTGTCGGCCAGCACCAGCAGCGACTGCGGTGTCAGGCGGCAGGCACCGCGGTTGTAGACCACGACGCCAAACTGCACGCTGCGGCACACGGCCTGGACATGGGCGATCAGGCCGGCCTGGCTGCCTTCGGTCAGGTAGTGCGGCAGCAGCAGGACGCCCTGGGCGCCGAGACGCTCGGCTTCTTGCGCGTACTGGATGGCCACGCGGGTCGCGCCACCGGCGCCGGCCAGGATGGGCGTGCGGTTGCGGCAGGTGTCGAGCGCGACGCGGATCACGTCGCTGTACTCGCCCGGCTCCAGCGAGAAGAACTCGCCGGTGCCGCCCGCGGCGAACAGCGCCGAGGCGCCGTAGGGCTGCAGCCACTCCAGACGCTCGGCGTAGCCCTTGGGCTCGAAGTTCAGTTCGGCGTCGAAGTCGGTCAGGGGGAAGGACAGCAGGCCGGCTTCGAGGACCGTCTTGAGTTCTTGCGGGGACATGGTGGGGCTCCGGTCGGGGGAATGTCTGGGGATGGAGGGCGATGCAGAAATCGCTGATGTTAGTCATCGTATAACTTAGACCGCCAACTGAGAAGCCCTCTGATTCAGAATCTGTCCTCGGGTAATCCCTCTTGGTAAAGGCACGTGTCGAGCGGGTTGCAAGTCATCGTACAACACGGGAGAATGCCGCCATGAGCAGCCTGACACCGCCCTCCCCGCCGACCCGCTCTCCCCTGACGGTGTGCATGCATCCCGATGACCACGTGGCCATCGTCGCCAACGACGGCGGCCTGCCGACCGGCACGGTGCTGCCGGATGGCGACCCGGGCGCCGGGCTGGTGCTGCGCGACAAGGTGCCGCAGGGGCACAAGGTGGCGCTCGTGGACATCGCGCAGGGTGGTGTCGTGCGGCGCTACAACGTGCCGATCGGCTATGCGCTGAAGGACATTCCGGCGGGTTCGTGGGTGCATGAGCGGCTGCTGCAGATGCCGGCCGCCCGCGCGCTGGAAGGGCTGCCGATGGCGACCGTGTCGGCGCCCGCGCACGAGCCGCTGACCGGCTACACCTTCGAGGGCTACCGCAACGCCGACGGCTCGGTCGGCACGCGCAACATCCTGGCGATCACGACGACGGTGCAGTGCGTGGCCGGCGTTGTCGCGCAGGCGGTGGCGCGCATCAAGGCCGAGCTGCTGCCGCACTACCCGAACGTCGACGACGTGATCGGGCTGGAGCACAGCTACGGCTGCGGCGTGGCGATCGATGCACCGGACGCGGTGATCCCGATCCGCACGCTGAAGAACATCTCGCTGAACCCGAACTTCGGCGGCGAGGTGATGGTGGTGAGCCTGGGCTGCGAGAAGCTGCAGCCGGACCGCCTGCTGCCACCGGGTTCGTTCCCGATCACCGACGAGCGCGACGCCAGCCTCGGCCCGGAAACGGTCTGCCTGCAGGACGACCACCACGTCGGTTTCATGTCGATGCTCGACGACATCGTGAACAGCGCGAAGCCCCACCTCGCCCGCCTGAACGCCCGGCGCCGCGAGACGATCCCGGCGAGCGAGCTGGTGGTCGGCGTGCAGTGCGGCGGCTCGGATGCGTTCTCGGGCGTGACGGCGAACCCGGCGGTGGGCTACTGCGCCGACCTGCTGGTGCGCGCCGGGGCGACGGTGATGTTCAGCGAGAACACCGAGGTGCGCGACGGCGTCGACCAGCTCACGTCACGCGCCGCCACGCCCGAGATCGCCAAGGCCATCGTGCGCGAACTCGGCTGGTACGACCGCTATCTGGACCGTGGGCGCGTCGATCGCTCGGCCAACACGACGCCCGGCAACAAGGCGGGCGGCCTGTCCAACATCACCGAGAAGGCGATGGGCTCGATCATCAAGAGCGGCACGTCGGCGATCTCGCACGTGCTCTCGCCGGGCGAGAAGCTGCGACCGGACCAGCGCGGACTGGTCTACGCGGCGACCCCGGCCAGCGACTTCATCTGCGGCACGCTGCAGCTCGCGGCCGGCATGAACCTGCACGTCTTCACCACCGGGCGCGGCACGCCTTACGGGCTGGCCGAGTGCCCGGTCATCAAGGTCGCGACCCGCTCGGACCTGGCGCGGCGCTGGCACGACCTGATGGACGTGAACGCCGGCCGCATCGCCGATGGCGAGCAGACGATCGAGGAAGCGGGCTGGGCGCTGTTCCGGCTGATGCTGGACGTCGCCAGCGGGAAGAAGACGTGGGCGGAGCACTGGAAGCTGCACAACGCGCTGGTGTTGTTCAATCCGGCGCCGGTGACTTGAGGGCGTGTTTTCAGGCACCGTCCAGCACGTTCACCGCCAGCGCGCCGGCCGCCGCTTTCAGCCGGTTGTCGTTGGTCCAGAACTCGGTGCAACCGTGGTGCAGGGCCGTGGCCAGGTGCAGGGCATCAGGTGTTTTGAGTCCGTACTGGGCGCGCAGCGTCAGCGCGTGCGCAAAGATTTCATCGCCGATGGGCAGCCAGGTCTGCTTGGCCAACAGCGCTTCGTAGGACTGCACCAAGGCTTGGTTGCCGTGCCTCATGGGGTGAACAAGCACCTCCAGCCTCGTGAGCGGTGACACGCACAGAGCCTCCTCGGGTCGCTTCTCCAGCCAGCGTACCGCTGCTTCGGCCACCGGGCCTGAGCGTTCCACCCAGTAGATGAGCAGGCAGGCATCGACATAAGGGCGGCGCATCAGGCGTCGTCCCAGTCATTGCGCAGGGCCTGGATGCGAGCTTCCACCTCCTGCGGGTCGGCCTTCGAGATGGCGCGGAATTCGGGCGATCGCAACAACGCCAGCGTAGCGGCCACACTGCCCTTGCCCGCAACCACTGGCTCCATCGCCTCGGCATCGGGCAGTGACTGCGCGACGTCAGGCTCCGGCTCCAGGATGGTGACCAGCACATGGACGGGCCGGCCCTTGGCCAGCGAGGGCGGCAATTGCACCAACCCGTTCGGCTGCAATGTGGCATGGACGGTAAGCATGGCTACTCCTTGGCTGAGGTGAACGAGGCGCGGGCCTTCGGTCCGATCGTAAACCGGCCTCCCGGTCAGGGCGCCTCGACCGGCACCTGCAACCCGAGCTTCATCGCATCGATGACCACATGCGTGTTGATGCGCCGGATCATCGGGATCTCCGCCATCAGCCGCGCACACAGCGCGTCGTAGGCGGCCATGTCGCGCGCCATCACGATAGCGATCAGGTCGACCTGGCCGGTGACGTAGTACACCTGCTGGACCGCGTCCTCGCGGTCGGCCCAGGCGCGGAAGGCGGCGAGCGCGGGGTAGTTGTCGCGGGCGATCTCCAGCCCGGCGATCAGCGTCAGGCTGCGCCCCGCCGCCGCGCGGTCGAGCACGGCGATCTCCGCGCGGATGACGCCCTGCGCCCGCAGCCGCTTCAGCCTGCGCTGCACGGCGGAAGCCGACAAACCGATCTGGCTGGCGATCGACTCGGCCTTGCGCTGGCAGTCGCGCTGCACCAGCGTCAGGATCTGGCGATCGAAGCTGTCTAGCGGATCGGGCGGCGCAGCAGCAGGGAGCAGAGGCATGGCGGACATCCGCGTGAGTCTAGCGGCGCGTCCCGGGGGTGGTTCATGCGGTTTTCACGCAGGCCAAGGCCCCAGCTTGCGGCCGAACCGCAGGCCGCTTCACCAGAATGCCCCGGATGCCCACGTCCGAAACCCGCCAGCCACCCCACTGGTCCCTGTCCACGCAAGCGCTGCACGCCGGCCTGCAGACCGACCCCACCACCGGCGCCATCGCCCCCGGCCTGACGATGTCGGTCAACCACCGCTTCGTGCCCGGCGAGGCCCCCTTCTCCGCCGACGGCGTGGACGATCTGGCGCAACTGCCCTACCTGTACGCGCGCTGGGGCAACCCGACCGTGCGCCAGCTGGAGCTGCGGCTGGCCGCGCTCGAAGGCGCCGAGGACGCGCTGGCCACCGCCACCGGCGTGGCGGCGATCGCGGCGATGTTCTTCACGCTGCTCAAGGCCGGTGACCACCTCATCGTGAGCGACGTCTGCTACGCCGGAGCGAGCGAGCTGGCGCGCAAGGTGCTGCCCGACTACGGCATCGCGGTCAGCGCAGTGAACCTGTCCGACCTCTCCGCCGTGGCCGCCGCGCTGCGCCCGAACACGCGGCTCATCCACGCCGAGACGCCCTGCAACCCGCTGCTGCGCCTGACCGACCTGTCGGCGGTCGCGGTGCTCGCCCACGCCCACGGCGCGCTGCTGTCGGTCGACTCGACGCTCGCCACGCCCATCGTCACCCGCCCGCTCGACTTCGGCGCCGACCTCGTCGTGCACTCGCTGACCAAGTTCATGAACGGCCACGGCGACGCGCTGGGCGGCTGCGTGGTCGGGCGGCGCACGCTGATCGCCCGGCTGCGCGCCCGCGCCGGGGTCTACCTCGGCGCGGCACTGTCGGCCCACAACGCCTGGCTGATCCAGCGCGGCCTGGACACGCTCGGCGTGCGCCTGCTCACCGCGAGCCAGAGCGCCGCAGCCGTGGCGCGGTTCCTGAGCCAGCATCCCGCCGTGCGCGCCGTGACCTACCCCGGCCTGCCGAGCCACCCGCAGCACGCGCTGGCGCTGCGGCAGATGGCGGTGCCCGGCGCCGTGCTCACCTTCCAGGTGGACGACGCACCCGCCATGGCCACGCGGCTCGCGCAGCGTCTGCAGTGCATCCACTACGCCTTCTCGCTCGGCCACCAGCGCAGCCTGGTCGTGCTGCTGCGCACCGACGAGATGATGGCCAGCACCTACAACCTGCACGGCGCGGCGCTGGCCGACTACCGCCGCTATGCCGGCGACGGCGTGTTCCGGCTCAGCATCGGGCTGGAGTCCGCCGCCGACCTGATCGCCGATCTGGACCAGGCACTGGTGGCCTGAGCTTTGCTGTTCCATGACCGGCCTTCTTTCTTCCAACCGACTTTCCACCCCTGACTGCGAACCGCCCATGCGCTCCACTGCCCTGTCCTCCCTGACCCGACGCTTTGTCCTGACGGCCGGTGCCGTCTGCGTGGCCGGCCTGCTCGCCGCCTGCAGCAAGACCGAAGCTCCCGCGGCCACCGCCTCCGCCCCGCCCGCGCCAGCGCCCGCCGCCAAGGTCTACGTCGTCGGCACCGACGCGGTGTACGCCCCTTTCGAGTCGCAGAACGACAAGGGCGAGATCGTCGGCTTCGACATCGACATGCTGCAGGCCGTCGCCGACAAGGCCGGCATCCAGGTGAAGTTCGTCAACACCCCCTGGGAAGGCATGTTCAACACGCTCGGCCAGGGCGACCGCGACATCCTCGTCTCGGCCGTCACCATCACCGACGAGCGCAAGCAGTCGATGGACTTCACCGACCCCTACTTCGACGCCCGCCAGCTCATCGCCGTGCCCAAGAACTCGAAGGTCACCCGCTTCGACGACCTGAAGCCGCTGCGCGTGGCGGTGCAGACCGGCACCACCGGCGATGAAGCGGTGTCCAAGCTGCTCGGCAAGACCAGCACCAAGCTCAAGCGCTTCGAGTCGACGCCGCTGGCGCTGAAGGAGCTGGAAAGCGGCGGTGTCGACGCGGTCGTGGCCGACAACGGCGTGGTCGCGCACTACGTCGCCAACAACACGGCGGCCGGCTTCAAGTCCATCAGCGACGACGCGTTCGTGCCGGAGCAGTACGGCTTCGTGGTCAAGAAGGGCAACGCCGAGCTGCTGGCCGCGCTCAACAAGGGACTGGCCGCGATCAAGGCCGACGGCACCTACGACAAGATCCAGACGCGCTACTTCGGCGCACCGGCGAAGTGACGGCCGGGGTCGACGCGATCGCGGACTGGCTGGCCACCCGGCCGCGGCTGATCCTCGACGGCGCGCTCGCCACCGAGCTGGAGCGGCGCGGCGCGGATTTGAACGACGCGCTGTGGTCGGCGCGGCTGCTGGTCGAGCGGCCGGAGCTGATCCGTGCGGTCCATCTGGACTACTTCCGCGCCGGCGCCGACGTGGCGACCACCGCCAGCTACCAGGCGACGTTCGAGGGCTTCGCGCGCCGAGGCATCGGCCATGGCGAAGCGGCGCGGCTGATGCGGCTGGCGGTGCATCTCGCGGTCGAGGCACGGGCGCAGTTCTGGGACGAAGCCGCGGCCGAACCTGACCACGGCGGGCGGCGCTTTCCGCTGGTCGCCGCGTCGGTCGGGCCGTATGGCGCGATGCTGGCCGATGGCTCGGAATACCGCGGCCACTACGGGCTGGACGAGGCGGCGCTGATGGACTTCCACCGCCCGCGGCTGCAGGTGCTCGCCAGCGCGGGGGCGGACGTGCTCGCCTGCGAGACACTGCCCTGTCTGGCCGAGGCGCGGGCGCTGGCGCGGCTGCTGGAGGAACTACCCGACAGCGGCACGACGCGGGCGTGGATCAGCTTCTCGTGCCGCGACGGCCTGCACGACAGCCAGGGCGAGCCGCTGGCCGACGCGGTGCGCGCACTCGACGGCTTCGAGCGGGTGGCCGCCATCGGCATCAACTGCACGGCGCCGCAGCACATCACCTCGCTGGTCGCCGTCGCCCGCGCGAACACCACCAAGCCGATCCTCGTCTACCCGAACGCAGGCGAGCGGTACGACCCGGTCACCAAGACCTGGCTCGTCGGCAGCGCCTGCGGCGGCGCGCACCGCAGCTACGCCGACCAGGCGATGGACTGGGCCGAGGGCGGCGCGCGGCTGATCGGCGGCTGCTGCCGGACGACACCGGCGGACATCTCGGCCTTGTTCAGGCGCTGGACCGCCGCATCACGCCATTAACGTTGGCCCGTAACGATGTTGACACCGATGCGCTCGGCCAGATCAAGCACCGCATCGTAGGCGTCCACGTCCTCCAGCAGGCGGCGCGAGTCCGCTTCCGGTCGCAGCGCACCACGGGGGATGCGGTCACCGAACAGCACGACGGCCCGCGCCGAGTCATCCTGCCGGGACACCCACGACAGCCCCTGGGCCTGTGGGCATTGGCGGTGGATCGCCGCAGCCCACTGGCGCGTGGCCGGGTACTGGTCCTTCTCGGTGTCAATGAGCTGCCCGCGTGTCACACCCAGCTTGCGCAGCGGCACGCTCGCCAGATCGACCAACTGCAGCACCTGTTCCACCCGGACGGTGGAATGCACCTGACCGGCCAGCTTGCGCTTGTCGAAACTCTTGAAGCCCGCCGTGTGCGGGACATCGTGGAAGACGGTTTCCATCAGGGCACACGCCATCGTCGTCCCGCCGTACAGGGTCGGGATCGCGCCCCCCTGCGCATCCTGGATCGGGCTGAAACGGGCGTTGCCTTGCAAACCGGGGTTGAACTGCTCGGCGGCGTACAGACTCAGATGCACGCGGTGCAGCACCTCGTCTCTCACCAGCGAGGTGAACGTGACATGGAGCGTGCCCGGCGGTTCCGGCGTGACGCTTCGTCTAGCCATGGGCGATGTCCTGAACCTCGTCCCTGGCTGCCTCGATGACCTGCTCGGGCGCGGAGGCCAGCAGATCCTGCGGTCGCTTGCCCCCCAGGAAACTGTTGTCCGAAGAAAACCAGTAGGCCATGCCCCAGCCGTCCTTGTGACCCGCGAAGGTCTCGATGATCCGGGCCAAGGCCTTCAGCGGCCGGAAATCAGCGTGTCGGTCCAGACCGTAACCCGGGAAGTAGTCGACGCCACGGTGGCTGATGGCGAAGATCGAGCCCTGCTTTTTCCATTTGTTGGGCTGGGCACTGGGATTGCGCGCGCTCAACCCGGCCAGTTGCGCGAGGTCGGCGGCGGTCAGCCAATCGCCACTCTCCAGCACCGCCTTGCGCGCCTGGACCAGCATGGCGGCCTCCCTGAGCAGGCGAGGAGACGGTGGCGTCCGGGGCACCAGCACCTCGGCGAGACGCTCCAGTGAAGCTTGATCATGACGCTCCCGCAAGACCTCGAACAGCGAGGAGGCCACGTTGGTGAAGTTCTCGGCCAGGGCGTCAAAGACCAGCGGCTGGATGTGGTCGAACGCCACCACCAGCACGCGGTCAGCCGGCGATCCGCCCAAACTGCGCTGCACCTCCTTCGGGGTGCCGGTCATCATCGACACCCCTGGATGGTGGGCCACGGTGACACGCATGTTGCCGGTGGTGGTCATGGTTGCAATCCTGATGATGACGATTTGAGTGATGCTATTGCAGCATATCCCTGATAACCCATCAAGCCATCCATCCCACGGCCTCCCAAGCCAGCCCGTAACGCCCCAGGTACTTGCGCAGCCGGTCGGCGTCGTTGACCACGCTGCGCTGGGTGCGGCTCACGTCGAACAGCACGCGGCCTGCGTCCGACAGCGTGCGGCTCCTGCGGCACACGGCGATCACGGCTTCGAGCTGCAGCCGGTCGAACAGGTCCAGCCCCGCCAGCGTCGCCGCGTCGAGGCACCCGGCCAGATCGACCGGTGACGCCCCCGGCGCCGCGCCCGCCCGGCCCACGCCACAGTGGTGCGCCCACAGCCAGCGCAGCCGGCCGAGTTCCGCGTCGACCAGGGCCGTGCCGATGCGCCCGCTGTCGGCCAGCGTGGCCAGCCGGGTGATGCTGCCGGCGAGGTCGCGGAAATTGCCGTTCCACACCGCCTCGGGCGACTGCGCGAACTGCAGGTAACGCGCCCGCGCCTCGACATTGAAGCGCACCACCTGCCCCGTCTCGCGGGTGTTGAGCTGCAGCAGATGGTCAATGTTGGGCTCGATGTCCTCAGGCCGCTCGGTCAGACCGGGCAGGTGGTAGCTCCACAGGTTGATGCGCGCGAACAGGTCCTCGCGGAAACGCCCGGCCACCACGTCGGCGCGCAGGTCGCGGTGCGTACCCGCGATGAGCTGAAAATCGCTGCTGACCTCGCGGTCCGCGCCCATGGGGAAAAAGCGCTTTTCTTCCACCGCCTTGAGCAGCATGGCCTGCTCGTCCGCGCCCAGCTCACCGATCTCGTCGAGGAACAGCACGCCCTCGTGCGCCATGCGCAGCAGGCCGGCGCGGGCCGTGGCCGCCCCGGTGAAGGCGCCCTTCTGGTGGCCGAACAGGGCCGACGCCGCGCCGTCGCCGTGCAGCGTCGCGCAGTTGACCTCGATGAAATCGCCGCTGACCTGGTGGCGCGACTTCTTGAGTTCGTACATGCGCCGCGCCAGGTGCGACTTGCCCGCGCCGGTCGGCCCTGTCAGCAGGATCGGCGCCTTCGAGCGCACGGCCACACGCTCGATCTCGTCGATCAGGGCGTTGAAGTGGGCATTGCGGGTGGCGATGCCGCTTTTCAGGAAGCTCACCGCATCGTCCTGGGCCTGGCTGAAGCGCTGCGCCAGCACGTCGTAGCGCGACAGATCGAGGTCGATCAGCGTGTAGTCGCCCGGCGCGCCGTGGCGCTGGCGCTTCGGGGGCGCGGTCTGTAGCAGCACACCGGGCAGGAAGCGCGCCTCCACCAGCAGGAACAGGCAGATCTGCGCGACGTGGGTGCCGGTGGTGATGTGTGCCCAGTACCGCTCGCGCTCGGGGTCGAAGGGGTAGTCGCGCGTCCAGTCGTAGAGCGCGCCGTAGACCTCGCCGAAGTCCCACGGGTCACGGATGTCCATCGGCACGAGCCGGACCGTGGTTTCGGGCGACACCGCCGCGATGTCCGCCTTGACCAGCTCGGCCAGCCGCAGGTGCTGGCGGGCGTGGAGCAGCTCCAGCCGGTCGACCACCAGGTCCTCGTGCTGCACCAGCGAGACGGTGGGGCGCCAGCGCTCCCAGCGGCCGGCGCCCTGCCCGCCGTCGAGCTGGGTGCCGAGAAAGCCGATGACGACGGTCTGGCGGTGTTCCATCGGTTTCCTGGCTGGATAAAGTAGTAGCGCATAGTCTAGCCAATGCCGCGCCACGGTTCGCCGCGTCCTGCCGCATCACCCACGGCGTGATGGATCTTTCCATTCAGAATCAAGCACTTGGAACAGAATGACCACGCAGGACAGGCCAGCAACGCGGGATGGCATGTCCATTGCAAAAAGCACGGCACCATGCACATGAACACCCCCCACTACAACGAAGTTGCCGCCGACGGCGGTGTGCCCATCAAGCTGTGGACCCGCGGCGTCCCGGTCGAGCCGGCGGCGATGCAGCAGCTCGCCAACGCCGCCCGCCTGCCCATCGTGTTCCACCACGTCGCGGCGATGCCGGACGTTCACCTCGGGATCGGCGCCACGGTCGGCTCGGTCATCCCGACGTTCAAGGCAATCATTCCCGCCGCGGTCGGCGTGGACATTGGCTGCGGGATGATGGCCTGCAAGACCACGCTGCGCGCCGACGACCTGCCGGACCAGCTCGGGCCGCTGCGCGCGGCGATCGAGCAGGCGGTGCCACACGGCCGCAACCCGCAGCGCCACGGCCGCGACCATGGCGCCTGGGAAACGCCGCCCGACGAGGTGGACGCGGCCTGGGCGGGGCTGGTGGACGAGTTCGACGCGATCTGCGCCGACCACCCGCGCCTGACCAAGACCAACAACCACAAGCACCTGGGGACACTCGGCACGGGGAACCACTTCATCGAGGTCTGCCTGGACGAGGCGGACGCGGTGTGGTTCATGCTGCACTCCGGGTCACGCGGGGTGGGGAACGCGATCGGGACGCGCTTCATCGAGCTGGCCAAGGAAGACGCGATGCGCAACGACGTGCATCTGCCGGACAAGGACCTGGCGTACTTCGAGGAAGGTTCGCAGTATTTCGGCGACTACGTGCGCGCGGTCGGATGGGCCCAGAAATTCGCCCGCGCCAACCGCGAGGTGATGATGCAGCGCGTGGTCCGTGCCGTCCGCCAGGTGATCGCCAAACCCTTCGAGACGCACCTGGAGGCGGTGAACTGCCACCACAACTACGTGCAGCGCGAGACGCATTTTGGCGAGGACGTGTTCGTCACACGCAAGGGGGCGGTGAGCGCGAAGAAGGGCGAGCTGGGGATCATCCCGGGGAGCATGGGCGCGCGTTCGTACATCGTGCGCGGGAAAGGAAACCCCGAGAGCTTCGAGAGCTGCAGCCACGGCGCCGGCCGCGTCATGAGCCGCACCCAGGCGAAGAAGCGCTACACCGTGGCCGACCAGATCGCCGCGACCGCGGGCGTCGAGTGCCGCAAGGACGCCGACGTGGTCGACGAGATCCCGATGGCGTACAAGGACATTGATGCGGTGATGACGGCGCAGGGGGATCTGGTGGAGGTGGTTTATGTGCTGAAGCAGGTTGTGTGTGTGAAGGGGTGAAAATATTACCTCAACTGACGCAGAATAAATAGAGAGCACTAATCATGGAAGCAATCACTCGGCATTCGATATCAGTAGCTACCGACCAAGCCGTACGTCTTTGGGCGCTCTCCAGCGCTGAATATCCAAAACACCATGAACCCCTTATCAATTCTCTCGTCGCAAACACACTCGACATCACAAGCATTTTTGCACTCAACTGCCGACGAGCACTAGAGATATTACCTCCAAAAGAAAAATTTCCCCTTGATACCCCGCGATGGATTTGGACGCCATCCACGACCGAAGCTCGCGTCACTGATCTTTGGGATGCGACGAATCGGATAATTCATGCACAGAGGTTATTGATCGGTCTTGAAAAGACCCCCGATCATCTATCGGTAATAGATGGAGAATCCGTATTCATGCCATATATTCAAGCGGAAACCGATCGAAGAGAACTCGCATTCATCGACCCATTCGCGCTCGCTCACGCTTTTCTTTACGGCGCGCTTCCTCGACTCCTAAAAACAGCCGAGAACAACAGGCCCGCCAAAAATTAGCCCATCATTTTCAACATCACGATCGAAGCAAGCTGTATTCGGCGAAGTCGTCCAGCGGCGCCTCGAAATCCGGCGCCATCCAGGTGATTTGCCCTTTGGCCGACCCCGGCTGGCGCACGCGAGGTGCGCTGGACGCGACGGGCGTGAGCCGCAGCAGCGGCTGGTCGTCATCGCGGGTGATCACCACGTCCTCACCGGCGAGGGCGCGCTGAACCAGTTCCAACAACCGATCCTGAGCCTGAACGATGCGGTAGTGCGCCATGGAAACCATCCTAGATCGATCGACACGAAATGCAAAGTCTCCACCCCCTGACCCCCTCCCAGCTCAGCGAGTTCCTGCTCCACGTCGCCACCGTGCGCCCGGTGTTCATCTGGGGAGCGCCGGGCATCGGCAAGTCGGCGCTGGTGCAGCAGTTCGCCGAGAGCGTCGGGCTGGACTGCGTGTCGCTGCTGGGCAGCCAGCTCGCGCCGGAAGACCTGATCGGCGTGCCGCAGATCGAAGGGGGTGTGAGCCGCTTCTGTCCGCCGGCCATGATCGCGCGGCCCGAGCCCTACTGGTCTGTTCCTCGACGAGCTGAACGCCTGCTCGCAGGAGGTGCAGAAGGCGTTCTACAGCCTGATCCACGAGCGGCGCATCGGCGAGTACCACCTGCCGGCCGGCTCCATCGCGTCATCGGCGCGGGCAACCGGGCACAGGACTCGGCCATCGTGCGGCCGATGTCCTCGGCGCTGATCAACCGCATGGTGCATGTGCAGTTGCGCGTGTCGGCGTCGGAGTGGCTGGCGTGGGCGCAGGCCGAGGGGCGGCACGGTGCTGCAGCCGGGCATCGACCTGCTGCAGGACGCGCGCGACTTTCCCGCCGACGGGCCGATCCTGGTGATCACCGACGGCGCTTGTGACACGCTGGCGATCCGGCGGTCGCATGCCTACCTGCTGCCCGAGGGTCGGCGGCTGCCGTTTCGGCCGGTGGGCGAGGTGTTTTATCTGAACTGAGCCAATGAACGAGGCCACCATGACCGACACCGCTATCCTCAGCGCCCACCCGGTCGAGCCGGCCATGCGCGCCACCATCCTTGGCGAGCTGCGCCGCATCGAGGCGACCCACCACGTCACCATCCTGTTCGCCTGCGAATCCGGTAGCCGAGGCTGGGGCTTTGCCTCGCCGGACAGCGACTACGACGTGCGCTTCCTCTACGTCCCGCGCTTGCCGTGGTACCTGACGGTGGAGCCGCGGCGCGACGTGATCGAGGTGCCGATCAGCGGCGACCTGGACATCAACGGCTGGGAGTTGCGCAAGGCGCTGCAGTTGCTCAAGGCGTCGAACCCGACGCTTCTGGAGTGGCTGCGCTCGCCCATCGTCTACCGCGAGGAGGTGGCGGTGATGACACCGTTCCGGGCGCTGGCCGAACGCGGGTTCTCCACCGTGCGCGGCTACCACCATTACGTGTCGATGGCGAAGAAGAACCTGCGCGAGCACCTGTTCGGCGAAGTGGTGCGCTACAAGAAATACCTCTACGTGCTACGCCCGCTGCTGGCCGCGCGCTGGATCCGCGCCGGGCGCGGGGCGCCGCCGATGCGCTTCGCCGATCTGGCACTCGCCACGCTGGACGACCCCGTGCTGATCGCCGAGATCAACCGGCTGCTGGCGGTGAAGATGCGCGCGGGCGAAGCCGCCACCTCGCCGCGCTGGCCGGCGATCCACGATTTCCTGGTGAGCGAGCTGGAAGTGGCCCACGCCCAGGGACCGACCGACGACGGGCGGCCGGATGTGAGCGGGCTCGACGAGTTCCTGCTGCAAACCGTGCTGCGGTTCGACACCCTGCAACCCTCCCCTTGACCCAATGGACTCCATGATCCACATCGACGCCTCCGAGGGCGAAGGCGGCGGCCAGGTGCTGCGGACCGCGCTCGCGCTGTCCATGGTGACGGGCCAGCCGGTCCTGCTGGAGAAGATCCGCGCACGCCGGCCGAAACCCGGCCTGATGCGCCAGCACCTGACTTGCGTGAGCGCCGCGCAGGCGGTCAGCGGTGCGCAGGTCGATGGCGCCACGCCCGGTGGGCAGACGCTGCGCTTCACCCCCGGCCCGGTGCGCGGCGGCGACCACCACTTCAGCGTCGGCACGGCCGGCAGCGTGATGCTGGTGCTGCAGACGGTCTGGCCCGCGTTGCTGCTGGCCGATGCCCCCACCCGGCTCACGCTGCAAGGCGGGACGCACAACCCGATGGCCCCGAGCTTCCACTTTGTCGACCAGGCCTACGCACCACTGGTGCGGCGGCTCGGCGCGGCGGCGACGCTGCAACTGCGCCGCTGCGGCTTCTACCCGGGTGGAGGCGGCGAGGTCCACGCGGAGTTGCACCCGGCCGGCGCCGAGGGGCTGCAACCCTTCGACCTGACCGAGCGCGGCCCGCTGATCGGCCGGCACGCCGAGTGCCTGGTGCCCGGCGTGCGGCGCAGCGTCGCCGAGCGCGAGCTGGGCGTGCTGCGTGACCAGCTCGGCTGGACGTACGACCACAGCGCGATCCCGGTCACGCGCCAGAACGAAGGGCCGGGCAATGCGTTGCTGGCCACGCTGCGCCACGCGCACGTCACCGAGGTGTTCTGCAGCATCGGCGAGAAAGCGCGCAGTGCCGAAACCGTCGGGGAGGACGTTGTGCGCCAAGTGCAGCACTACCTCGGCAGCACCGCCGCGCTCGGCCCGCATCTGGCAGACCAGTGGGCCTTGCCACTGGCGCTGGCGGTGTGGCGCAGTGGTCGGGCCGCGCGCTATACCTGCACTGAGGTGAGCCTGCACGCGGCGACCAACTTCCAGACCATCGGGCGCTTTCTGCCGGTGCAGTTCGACGTACGAGCCCTTCCCGAGGGACAGGCCATGGCGGTGGAGATTGAGGTGCGTCCGAAGGACGACAATGCCGCATGAGCACCTTCACCCAAATCATCCTGTTCACCGACACCGACGGTCGGGCCCGTTTCCGCGAGGAATCGATCGCGCTGACCGAAGGCAAGCCCACCGCGCGCCTGTCGCCGCTGATGCCCAGCGGTGGTTATCAACTGCGGCACAGCCCGGTGGGATTCCGCAGCGAATTCCATTGCACGGAAAATCCGCAGTGGGTGTTCATCCTTGGCGGACAGATGGAGATCGGCCTGCAGGACGGCTCGTCGCGCGTGTTCTCGCCTGGGGAGCACTTCTACTCTGCCGACGTGCTGCCCTCGGGTGCGGTATTCGACGCTACAGTGCACGGCCACTGGAGCCGGCAGGTGGGCCCGGACCCGCTGGTCACGGTGTTCATTCGCGGCTGAGCGGATCAGGCAACGCGCAGAGACAACAAAAAAGCCAGCTCGATGAGCTGGCTTTTGAGTGTCTGGTTGCGGGGGCAGGATTTGAACCTACGACCTTTGGGTTATGAGCCCAACGAGCTACCAGACTGCTCCACCCCGCGACTGAAACCTTGGCTGAACTGCTCTGGTAAGCAGCACGACCCTGAAACAAAACAGCCAGCGAATTGCCGGCTGTCGGTGCACACAGCCGAAGCTGCCTGCGAAATCTGTGGTTGCGGGGGCAGGATTTGAACCTACGACCTTTGGGTTATGAGCCCAACGAGCTACCAGACTGCTCCACCCCGCGACTGAGACTTATATTCTATGCTGAAACCTGGGTTGTCAGCAAGCGGTTTCGGTGGATATTTTCAACCGAAACCGCAGACCGATCACTCGGCGGCTTCGACCGGCGCGGCAGCGGTGTCCGCGTCAGGACGGTCCACCAGTTCGACGAAGGCCATCGGCGCATTGTCGCCAACGCGGTAACCCATCTTCAGGATGCGGCTGTAGCCACCCGGACGTGCGGCGTAACGCGGGCCGAGCACGGCGAACAGCTTGACCACGTTGTCGCGGTCGCGCAGGCGGTCGAATGCCAGGCGCTTGTTGGCCAGCGTCGGGGTCTTGCCCAGCGTGATCAGGGGCTCGACGACGCGGCGCAGTTCCTTGGCCTTCGGGACCGTGGTCTTGATGGCTTCGTGCTGGATCAGCGAGTTGGCCATGTTGCGCAGCATCGCCAGACGGTGCGACGAGGTGCGGTTCAGTTTACGGAGGCCGTTACGGTGGCGCATGATGCTTCTTTCTGGTTCAAATGCCGGCGGCCGGATCAGGTACCGCCGGGTGCACGTTCAAAGCGTGCTGGGTGTTTCAATCAGTCAGCGCTCGACCAGCGATCAACGCTTGTCGAGACCTTGCGGCGGCCAGTTCTCGAGACGCGCACCCAGGGTCAGACCACGCGAAGCGAGGACTTCCTTGATTTCGTTGAGCGACTTGCGACCCAGATTCGGGGTCTTCAGCAGCTCGGTCTCGGTACGCTGGATCAGGTCGCCGATGTAGTAGATGTTCTCGGCCTTCAGGCAGTTCGCCGAACGCACGGTCAGCTCCAGCTCGTCCACCGGACGCAGCAGGATCGGATCGAAGTGCTGCGCACGCGGTGCAGGTTCGACGATGCCGGCCAGGTCGTTGCCTTCGAGCTGCGCGAACACAGCGAGCTGCTCGACCAGGATCTTGGCCGAGGCACGGATCGCTTCCTCCGGCGAAATCGCGCCGTTGGTCTCGATTTCCATGACCAGCTTGTCCAGATCGGTGCGCTGCTCGACGCGGGCGCTCTCGACGGTGTAGCTCACACGGCGAACCGGCGAGAACGACGCGTCCAGCACGATGCGGCCAATGCTCTTGGTCGGCTCGTCGGCGTAGCGGCGCATCGTGCCCGGCACATAGCCACGGCCCTTCTCGACCTTGATCTGCATGTCGAGCTTTCCACCCTGGGCCAGGTGCGCAATGACCAGGTCCGGGTTGATGATCTCGACATCGTGCGGCGTCTGGATGTCACGCGCGGTGACCGGGCCTTCGCCTTCCTTGCGCAGAACCAGCGTGACTTCGTCGCGGTTGTGCAGACGGAACACCACGCCCTTGAGGTTCAGCATGATGTGAACGACGTCTTCCTGCACGCCATCCACCGTCGAGTATTCGTGCAGCACGCCGGCGATCGTCACTTCGGTCGGCGCGTAGCCCACCATCGACGACAGCAGGACGCGGCGCAGTGCATTGCCCAGCGTGTGACCATAGCCACGCTCGAACGGTTCCAGCGTCACCTTGGCGCGGTGTCCGCCCAGCGGTTCGACGTTGATGGCTTTGGGCTTCAGCAGATTGGTTTGCATTCAAAGTTCCTGTCAATACCCTCGGCTCGTTACACCGATAAGGCTGATGGACCCACCGGGCGATGCAAGACCCCAGCGCACCCGGGATGCGATGGGGTCTGAGGCACACACGCTCCGGTGCGTGCCATCTCACGAATCAGCGCGAGTACAGTTCGACGATCAGCGATTCGTTGATCTCGGCACCGTGTTCGTCGCGGTCAGGCGCCTTCTTGAAGGTACCTTCCATCTTGGTCAGGTCGACCGCCACCCAGGCCGGCAGACCGATCGAATCGGCCAGCTTCAGCGCATCGACGATGCGCAGTTGCTTCTTGGCCTTTTCGCGCACGGCCACCACGTCGCCGGCCTTGACCGAGAACGACGGGATGTTGACCACTTGGCCATTAACCGTGATGGACTTGTGCGAAACCATCTGACGCGCTTCAGCACGGGTCGAGCCGAAGCCCATGCGGTAGACAACGTTGTCCAGGCGCGATTCCAGCAGCTGCAGCAGCGTGGCACCGGTGTTGCCCTTGCGGCGCTCGGCTTCGGCGAAGTAGCGGCGGAACTGCTTTTCCAGCACGCCGTACATGCGCTTGACCTTCTGCTTTTCACGCAGCTGCAGACCGTAGTCCGAAGTGCGCGAGCCCGAAGTGCGGCCATGCTGGCCCGGCTTGGTTTCGAATTTCGACTTGTCGCTGATCGAACGGCGGGCGCTCTTCAGGAACAGGTCGGTGCCTTCACGGCGGGAAAGTTTGGCCTTGGGGCCGAGGTAACGTGCCACGGACGTTGTCCTTGTGTTTCAATCTGACGTACGCAATTCGTACGCGAGTCTCGCGGGAATCCGCGAAACGGTGGTCTTAAAGTAGTTCGGCGGCCCTGGAGCCACTTCACCTTGACAGTCGCAACGACGACTTTTCCGGCGAACGCGTGAAGCTTTCGCCGGAAAACCTGCGATTGTAGCGCAATTTGACGCGTTCATCCTGTCTGCGCGTGCAGACAGGAATCCGGCATCAGATGCGACGGCGCTTTTGCGGACGGCAGCCGTTGTGCGGGACCGGCGTCACGTCGGAGATCGACGCGATGCGGATGCCCAGGGAAGCCAGCGCACGAACCGACGACTCGCGACCCGGGCCGGGGCCCTTGATGCGAACGTCCAGGTTCTTGATGCCTTGTTCCTGAGCGGCACGACCTGCGACTTCCGCCGCCACCTGGGCTGCGAAGGGCGTCGACTTGCGCGAACCCTTGAAACCCTGGCCACCGCTCGAGGCCCAGGACAACGAGTTGCCCTGACGGTCGGTGATCGTGATGATCGTGTTGTTGAACGAAGCGTGCACGTGAGCGATACCGTCCGCAACATTCTTGCGGACCTTCTTGCTCACGCGGCGCGCGGCGTTGTTGACAGGTGCTTTTGCCATGACTCGAATCTTTCCTGGGCGACGATGCGCTTACTTCTTCAGCGCAGCAGCGCCCTTCTTCGGACCCTTGCGGGTACGGGCATTGGTGCGGGTACGCTGACCACGCATGGGCAGGCCGCGGCGATGGCGGAAGCCACGGTAGCAGCCCAGATCCATCAAGCGCTTGATGTTGATCGAGATTTCGCGACGCAGGTCACCTTCGATGGTGATCGTGCCCACGGCCTCACGGATCTTTTCCAGATCGCCGTCAGTCAGGTCCTTGACCTTCTTGTTGAACGGAATGCCGCAGCTGTCGCAGATCTTCTGGGCGGTCGTACGACCGACACCAAAGATCGCGGTCAGGCCGATTTCGGCGTGCTTGTGCGGCGGAATGTTGATACCAGCAATACGTGCCATGGTGACTCTCTAAAGGGTTTCAGCGACGGGTCGATCAACCCTGGCGCTGCTTGTGGCGCGGATCGGTGCAGATCACACGGACCACACCCTTGCGACGGATGATCTTGCAATTGCGGCAGATCTTCTTGACGGATGCCGAGACTTTCATGGTCTTCTCCTTGATCGGCTTGCGCTTCTCTTCCGGACAATGTTGGGAGGTTCGCTCACTTCGCCCGGAACACGATGCGAGCACGACTCAGGTCGTAGGGGGTCAATTCAACGGTCACTTTGTCTCCCGGCAGGATGCGGATGTAGTGCATCCTCATCTTGCCGGAAATATGCCCGAGCACTACATGGCCGTTTTCCAGTTTGACCCGGAAGGTGGCATTGGGGAGGTTTTCGATGACCTCCCCTTGCATCTGAATAACGTCGTCTTTCGCCATACGAAATCGGCTCGATACGCTTACTCGGTCTTTCTTGTTCAGCGTGCCTGGAAGTTCAGTTCGCCTTGAAACTGGACTTCTTCAACAGCGTTTCGTACTGCTGCGACATCACGTACGACTGGACCTGCGCCCAGAAGTCCATCGTCACGACCACAATGATCAGCAGCGACGTTCCACCGAAGTAGAACGGCACGTTGTACTTCAGCACCAGGAACTCGGGCAGCAGACAGACCAGCGTGATGTACACCGCGCCACCCAGCGTCAACCGCCCGAGGATCTTGTCGATGTACTTCGCGGTCTGCTCGCCAGGACGAATCCCGGGAATGAACGCACCACTCTTCTTCAGGTTGTCTGCGGTCTCACGGCTGTTGAACACCAGGGCCGTGTAGAAGAAGCAGAAGAACACGATCATCGCCGCGTAGAGCAGCACATAGATCGGCTGCCCCGGCGACAGCGCCGACGAGATGTCCTTCAACCAGCGCAGCTTTTCACCGGTCGCGAACCAGCCCACCACCGTTGCCGGCAGCAGAATGATGGACGACGCGAAGATCGGCGGAATCACACCCGCCATGTTGACCTTCAGCGGCAGATGCGACGATTGACCACCGTAGACCTTGTTGCCAACCTGCCGCTTGGCATAGTTGACCAGGATCTTGCGTTGAGCCCGTTCGACGAACACGACCACAAACGTCACCGCAATCACGATCAGCACGATCAGCAGCGCCACGATCACGCTCATCGCCCCGGTGTTGATCAGGTTGACCAGCCCGCCGATCGCACCAGGCAAACCAGCCGCGATCCCCGAGAAAATCAGGATCGAGATGCCGTTGCCCAGACCACGTTCGGTGATCTGCTCACCCAGCCACATCAGGAACATCGTGCCAGCCGTGAGGCTGACGATGGCCGTGATGCGGAACATCGGACCCGGATCGATCACCAGACCAGGCGACCCTTCCAGCGCGAGCGCAATGCCCATCGACTGGAACAGCGCCAGACCCAGCGCACCGTAGCGGGTGTACTGCGTGATCTTGCGACGACCGGCTTCGCCTTCCTTCTTCAGCGACTCCAGCGTCGGGATCACGTAGCCCATGAGCTGCACGATGATCGATGCCGAGATGTACGGCATGATTCCCAGCGCGAAGACGGTGAACCGGGACAGCGCACCACCCGAGAACATGTTGAACAGGTTCAGGATGCCGCCCTGCTGGCCCTTGAACAACTGCGCCAGCTGCTCAGGGTTGATGCCGGGAACAGGGATGTGCGCGCCGATGCGGTAAACCACCAAGGCCAGCAGCAAGAACACCAGCCGGCGACGCAGATCGCCGAACTTGCCGTTCTTCGCCAGTTGTGTCGGGTTCGTTGCCACGGAAAACCTGTGACTCAGGCAGCGATCGAGCCGCCAGCGGCTTCGATGACCACCAGCGCACCAGCGGTTGCCGCCACGCCCTTCAGCACGACCTTCTTGGTCAGCTCGCCGGACTTGATGACCTTGACGTTCTTCACCATGTCAGCCACCAGACCTGCCTGCTTCAGCACCAGGACGTCGACTTCATCGACAGCCAGGTTCTGCAGTTGCGACAGGGTGACTTCAGCGTTGTACTTCAGCAGCTGCGACTTGAAGCCGCGCTTGGGCAGGCGACGCTGCAGCGGCATCTGACCGCCTTCGAAGCCGACCTTGTGGTAGCCACCAGCACGCGATTTCTGACCCTTGTGACCGCGACCAGCGGTCTTGCCCAGGCCGGAACCGATGCCGCGACCCACGCGGCGCTTGGAGTGCTTCGCACCCGATGCCGGTTTGATCGAATTGAGTTCCATGATTACAGCACCTTCACCAGGTACGAGACCTTGTTGATCATGCCGCGCACCGCAGGGGTGTCTTCCAGCACGGATTCGGTGTTCATGCCACGCAGGCCCAGACCACGCACCGTGGCACGGTGCGATTCGCGGGTGCCGATCGGGCTCTTGACCAGCTTGACCTTGACGGTCTTCTTGTCGGTGTTATCAGACATGTTGTCCTCCAGCCCGCTCAGTTGAAGATTTCTTCAAGCGTCTTGCCACGCTTGGCGGCCACCGCGGACGGGGTCGTCATGCGAGACAGGGCGTCGAACGTGGCGCGAACCATGTTGTACGGGTTCGAGGAGCCGAGGCTCTTCGCGACGATGTCGGTGATGCCCATGACTTCGAACACAGCGCGCATCGGACCGCCAGCGATGATGCCGGTACCGGCCGGCGCGGGCGCCAGCAGGACCTTGGCAGCACCATGCTCGCCAGTCGCGTTGTGCGGCACGGTGCCGTTGCGCAGGGGGATCTTGACCATGCCGCGGCGCGCCGATTCCATCGCCTTCTGGACGGACACCGGCACTTCACGTGCCTTGCCCTTGCCCATGCCGATGCGACCGTCGCCATCACCCACCACGGTGAGTGCAGCAAACGCCATGATCCGGCCGCCCTTGACCACCTTGGTCACGCGGTTGACCTGGATCATCTTCTCGCGCATGCCGTCGTCGCGACCTTCGTCAGCAACCTTCGGTTGAAACTTAGCCATTTTGTATTCCTTCGTTTCGAGCGAGGCGGATCAGAACTGCAGACCAGCTTCGCGCGCTGCATCGGCCAGCGCCTTGATGCGGCCGTGATACGCGAAACCAGAGCGATCGAACGCCACCTTCTCGACGCCGGCGGCCTTGGCCTTCTCGGCGATGCGCTTGCCGATCAGCGTGGCGGCATCGACGTTGCCGCCCTTGCCAGCCGTGCCGAGCTGCTCGCGGACTTCCTTTTCGGCGGTCGAGGCGCTGGCGAGCACCTTCGAGCCGTCGCCGGAAATCACGCTGGCGTAGATGTGCAGGTTCGAGCGGAAGACGCTCAGACGAACCGCGCCCTGCAATGCAATGCGGGCACGGGTCTGACGGGAGCGGCGCAGGCGCTGTTCTTTCTTGTTCAACATGGTGCGGCTCCTTACTTCTTCTTGGTCTCTTTGATCGTGACCTTCTCATCCGAATATCGGATGCCCTTGCCCTTGTAGGGCTCGGGGGGACGGAAGGCACGAACCTCTGCAGCCAGCTGGCCGACGACCTGGCGATCAGCACCCTTGATCAGGACTTCGGTCTGAGTGGGACACTCGACCTTGATGCCTTCCGGCATTTCCTTGACCACGGGGTGCGAGAACCCGATCTGGAGGTTGAGCTTCTGACCCGAGGCTTGAGCGCGGAAACCCACGCCGACCAGGTTCAGCTTGCGCTCGAAACCCTTGCTCACGCCATTGACCATGTTGTTGACCAGCGCACGCACGGTGCCGGACATGGCATTGGCTGCGGCCGAATCATCGGTCGGAGCAAAAGACAGCTTGCCAGATTCGTTGCTCACCTTGACCAGGCGATGCACCGGACGCACCAGAGTGCCTTTGGCACCCTTGACGCTGATCTGGTCTTCGGTGACCGACACGTCCACGCCTTGCGGGACGGTGATCGACATTTTTCCAACGCGGGACATTTCCGGGTCTCCTGCCTTATGCGACGTAGCAGAGGACTTCGCCACCGATACCGGAAGCGCGCGCCTTGCGGTCGGTCATCACACCCTTGGGGGTGGTGACGATGGCGACACCCAGGCCGTTCTGGACCTGGGGGATGTCGTGACGGCCCTTGTAGATACGCAGACCAGGGCGACTGACGCGCTCGATGCGCTCAATCACCGGGCGGCCGGCGTAATACTTCAGACCGATCTGGAGTTCGGACTTGCCGTCCGTCGTCTTGACTGCGAAACCGTCGATGTAACCCTCGTCCTTGAGGACTTGCGCAATGGCAGCCTTCAACTTGGACGCTGGCATCGCTACGCTGGCCTTCTCGACCATCTGCGCGTTGCGGATGCGGGTCAGCATGTCGGCGATAGGATCACTCATGCTCATGGAATAACTCCTGTTCGTGCCCTGGGGCCGGCTTACCAGCTCGCCTTGACGAGACCGGGGATGTCGCCTCGGAAGGCCAGTTCACGAATCTTGTTGCGCGCCAGACCGAACTTGCGGAACGTGCCGCGCGGGCGACCGGTGATCCCGCAGCGGCTACGCAGACGGGTCGGATAGGCATTACGGGGCAGCTGCTGCAGAGCCAGACGCGCCATGTAGCGCTCTTCTTCCGACTTGTTGCTGTCGTCGATGGTGGCCTTCAGTTCCGCGTACTTCTTGGCGTACTTGGCCACCAGCTTCTCGCGCTTTTCTTCGCGCTGGATGAGAGAGACTTTTGCCATGAGGGCCTCAGTTCTTGAACGGGAAACGGAAGGCCGTGAGCAGCGCCTTGCACTCGTCATCGGTACCGGCCGTCGTCGTGATGCTGATGTTCAGACCACGCAGAGCATCCACCTTGTCGTATTCGATTTCGGGGAAGATGATCTGTTCTTTGACGCCGATGTTGTAGTTGCCGCGACCGTCGAACGAACGACCCGAGATACCGCGGAAGTCACGAACGCGCGGCAGCGCGATCGTCACGAAACGGTCCAGGAATTCGAACATGCGCACACCGCGCAGGGTCACCATGCAGCCGATGGGCACGTTTTCGCGGATCTTGAAACCGGCGATGGCCTTGCGGGACTTGGTGACGACAGGACGCTGACCGGCAATCTTGGTCAGGTCGCCGACGGCGTGGTCCATGACCTTCTTGTCGGAGACCGCTTCGGAGACACCCATGTTCAGGGTGATCTTCTCGAAACGCGGCACTTCCATGACCGACGTGTAGCCGAATTTCTGCATCAGGTCAGGAACGACCTTCTCGCGATAGAACGCTTGCAGACGAGCTTGAGCTTGTTGTTGAGCCATCTCGAATTCCCGCCTCAGGCTTTGATCTCTTCGCCACTGGACTTGAAGACGCGCACTTTTTTGCCGTCAGCCAGGAGCTTGATACCCACGCGGTCGGCTTTGCCGGTCGCGGGGTTGAAGATCGCCACATTCGATTGGTGAATCGGCATGGTCTTGTCGACGATGCCACCGGTCGTGCCCTTCAGCGGGTTCGGACGCACGTGCTTCTTGACGACATTGATGCCGTCAACCACCACATGGTCTTCATCAACGCGCAGCGAAATCGCGCCGCGCTTGCCCTTGTCGCGACCGGTCAGCACGATGACCTCGTCGCCTTTGCGAATCTTGTTCATGGCCTGTCCTTCGCAGTCGGCTTAGAGCACTTCCGGAGCCAGGGACACGATCTTCATGAAGCGCTCGGTACGCAGTTCACGCGTCACCGGGCCGAAGATGCGGGTGCCGATCGGCTCCAACTTGGCATTGAGCAGCACGGCTGCATTGCCATCGAACTTGACGAGCGAGCCGTCCTGACGGCGAACGCCCTTGGCCGTGCGAACGACCACGGCGTTGTAGACCTCGCCTTTTTTGACGCGACCACGCGGTGCAGCTTCTTTGATGCTGACCTTGATCACGTCGCCGATACCGGCATAACGACGCTTAGAACCGCCAAGCACCTTGATGCACATGACGGACTTCGCACCGGTGTTGTCCGCGACGTCGAGTCGCGATTGCATTTGGATCATGTCGAATCCCCAACTTATCCCGCGCTGATAGCCCCACTCGGCCACCGCTCGCGGTCAGTCTTGGGCCCGTCACAACGACTGGGTGAAAACTCACCAAGCGGTTGCGTTTGGGGCGGAGCCAGATTGCGCCACATGCGGCTAGGCACGTGCGCAAGCCAGAAGAGCCTAAGAGTATGTCAGAGCTGGGAAATCATGTCAACTCCCCCAGCGCCGAAATCTGCAGAGGGCGCAGCTCAGTCGTAGACCTCTGCGTCCGGATCGGTCGCCTCCAGCTCGTAGCTGGCGGCCAGCATCGCCAGCCGGGCCACGACGCCGTACATGTAGAACCGATTCGGTGCGCTCGCCCCCGGCTTGGTGCCCTGGCGCGGCAGGTGGTTGCTCTCGGCGAAGGCCAGCGGGATGAACTGCGCGCCCGGCGAGTTGAGGTTCTCGTCGATGCCACGGTCCGCGTGCACGCGGTAGAAGCCGCCCACGACGTAGCGGTCCAGCATGTAGACCACCGGCTCGGCGACCGCGTCGTTGATGCGCTCGTAGGTCGGCACACCCTCCTGGATGATCACCTCGGTGACCTCCTGGCCGTCCTTGATCACGCTCATCTTGTTGCGCGTGCGGCGGTTGAGTTCGTCGAGCTGCTTGGCGTCGCGCACGGTCATGATGCCCATGCCGTAGGTGCCGTTGTCGGCCTTGACGATCACGAAGGGCTTCTCGTTGATGCCGTATTCCTTGTACTTGCGGCGGATCTTGCCCAGCAGCGCATCGACATTGGTCTGCACGCACTCGATGCCCGAACCTTCAGCGAAGTTCACCTCGCCACACTGGCTGAACATCGGGTTGATCAGCCACGGATCCATCCCCATCAGCTTGGAGAACTTCTTGGCCACTTCCTCGTAGGCCTGGAAGTGGTTGGTCTTGCGGCGCACGGCCCAGCCCGCGTGCAGCGGCGGCAGCAGGTACTGCTCGTGCAGGTTCTCCAGCACCGACGGAATACCCGCCGACAGGTCGTTGTTGAGCAGGATGGTGCAGGGGTCGAAGTTCTTCAGCCCCAGGCGGCGCTGGGTGCGCAGCAGCGGCTCCATCGTCAGCGACTCGCCGCCCGGCAGCTCGAACGTGGTCGGCTCCTTCACCTCCGGGTCGAGCGAGCCCAGGCGCACGTTCAGCCCGGCCTGCGTGAAGATCTGCACCAGCCGCGCCACATTGGTCATGTAGAAGGTGTTGCGGGTGTGCTTCTCGGGGATCAGCAGCAGGTTCTTGGCCTCGGGACAGATCTTCTCGATCGCCGCCATCGCCGCCTGCACCGCCAGCGGCAGCATCTCGGGCGTCAGGTTGTTCCAGCCGCCCGGAAACAGGTTGGTGTCCACGGGCGCCAGCTTGAAGCCGGCGTTGCGCACATCGACCGAGGTGTAGAAGGGCGGCGTGTGCTCCATCCACTCCAGGCGGAACCAGCGCTCGATGGCCGGCATGGAGTCGAGGATGCGGGCTTCAAGCTCGTTGATCGGGCCGGTCAGTGCGGTGACGAGATGGGGAACCATGGTGGGTGACCTGCGCTGTAAAGGGGAATGAGGGCCATTCTAGGAAGGTCTTCAGATGCGGGTGCAGCGGCAAAACAAAAGGGGCCGCCCGAAGGCGGCCCCTTGAAGGGCAATCAGCAGGAAACGATCACTTGGCGTAGGCGGTTTCGCCGTGCGAGGTGATGTCCAGACCTTCGCGCTCGTCGTCTTCCGGCACACGCAGACCGATCACCAGATCCACGATCTTGTAGGCGATCACCGAGACCACGGCCGACCACACGACGGTCAGCATCACGGCCTTGGCCTGGATCCACACCTGTGCAGCGATCGAGTAGGCATCCGGAGCCACCATGCCCACGGTCACCCAGTCGGCCACGGCGCTCGGGCCACCCAGGTTCGGCGAGTTGAACACGCCGGTCAGCAGGGCACCCAGGATGCCACCGACGCCGTGCACGCCGAACACGTCCAGCGAGTCATCGGCACCCAGCAGGCGCTTGAGGCCATGCACGCCCCACAGGCAGACGAAGCCGGCGATGACACCGATGATCAGCGCACCGATGATGCCGACGTTGCCCGCTGCCGGCGTCACCGCCACCAGACCAGCCACCGCACCCGAAGCAGCGCCCAGCATCGACGCCTTGCCCTTCATCAGCGCTTCACCCATGCACCACGCCAGCACGGCGCCCGCCGTGGCGATGAAGGTGTTGATGAACGCCAGCGCGGCGAAGTTGTTGGCTTCCAGGGCAGAGCCGGCGTTGAAGCCGAACCAGCCCACCCACAGCAGCGAGGCACCGACCATGGTCAGCGTCAGCGAGTGCGGCGTGAAGGCTTCGCGGCCATAGCCGACGCGCTTGCCGACCATGTAGGAGCCGACCAGACCGGCCACGGCGGCGTTGATGTGCACCACGGTGCCGCCAGCAAAGTCCAGCGCGCCCCACTGCCAGATCAGGCCAGCCTTGGCGGTCATCGCGTCAGCGACTTCCTTCGAGGCGTAGGCATCCGGACCCATCCAGTACCAGACCATGTGCGCGACCGGCGCATAGCTGAAGGTGAACCACAGCACCATGAACATCAGCACGGCCGAGAACTTGATGCGCTCGGCGAAGGCGCCGACGATCAGGCAGCAGGTGATGCCTGCGAATGTGGCCTGGAACGCAGCGAACACGATCTCGGGGATGTAGACACCCTTGCTGAACGTGGCCGCAGGCGCGAAGGTGCCAGCGACATTGTCCCAGACGCCCTTCATGAACAGCCGGTCGAAGCCGCCGATGAACGCATTGCCTTCGGTGAACGCCAGGCTGTAGCCGTAGACGAACCACAGCACGACGATCAGCGAGAACGTCACCATCACCTGCATCAGCACCGACAGCATGTTCTTCGAGCGGACCAGGCCGCCGTAGAACAGCGCCAGACCCGGCAGCGTCATCAGGATGACCAGCAGCGTGGACAGCATCATCCAGGCGGTGTCGCCCTTGTCGATCTTCGGCGCGGGGGCCGGTGCCGCGTCCGAGGCGGCGGGCGCCGCTTCAGCAGCGGCCGCCACCTTGGCCAGCGTGATCTCGACACGGCGGGCAGCATCGCCCTCGCCGGCCGTGATGTCCTCGGGCTTCTGCAGCACGACGCGGGCTTCGTCGACGCCCGCCGCCTTCAGCGCCTCGCGCACCGCGAGGGCGCGCTGCTTGGACAGTTCCTTGTTGACTTCCAGCGAACCGGAGTTGTCCGCGAACCCGGACAGCTGCACCTTGGCATCCGCGTTGGCGGCCAGGAAATCGGCCACGGCCTTCATGGAGGCCGCAGCGTCCGCAGGCACCTCCGCCTTGCCGGACTCGAACATCACCTTCGCGTCCGGGAAATCAGCGGCCAGTGCTGCAGGCGCGAAGCCCAGCATGCCCACGACCGTCAATAGCGCGGCGAACCACGCGATCAGCTTCTTCATTTGGTGTTCTCCTCGTTCCTGTGGCGAGCGCTCACAGGGCATCCTTGCCGGTTTCGCCCGTGCGGATGCGCAGCACCTGCTCCAGGGACGTCACGAAAATCTTGCCGTCACCGATCTTGCCGGTGCGTGCAGCGCCTTCGATGGCCTCGATCACGCGGTCCACGACCGCGTCGTCCACAGCGGCTTCGACCTTGACCTTGGGCAGGAAATCGACGACGTACTCGGCACCGCGGTACAGCTCGGTGTGGCCCTTCTGGCGCCCGAACCCCTTGACCTCGGTGACGGTGATGCCCTGCACACCGATGTTGCTGAGGGCTTCTCGAACCTCATCAAGCTTGAAAGGCTTGATGATGGCAGTGACCATCTTCATGGCAGCTCCTGGTTGCTCTGACTGGTTGACTGGTGTTGGAACAGATACCCGCAACCTTCTGCATCTTCCGTGCCACGTCTCGAAACATCCGGTGACCATCCACTGGGCGTGCACCACCCCGGCAATGCACCTATGTGGTGACCCTGGAATGCACCACATAGGTGCAACACCCCCATCAGGGTGAGTTCCGAACTGTGCGGACCTGCGCAGAATGGGCGGAGCATCTCTTCCACCGCACCGTTCCGACCCGGGGCACGCACCACCATGTCACTCGCGATCGTCCACAGCCGCGCCCTGCTCGGCCTGCAAGCCCCGGCGGTGACCGTCGAGGTCCACCTCGCCAATGGCCTGCCCAGCTTCACGCTGGTCGGTCTGGCCGACACCGAAGTCAAGGAGTCGCGCGAGCGGGTGCGCGCCGCGCTGCACAACAGCGGACTCGAATTCCCCCACAACAAGCGGATCACCGTGAATCTGGCACCGGCTGATCTGCCCAAGGAGGGCGGCCGATTCGACCTGCCGATCGCGCTCGGCATCCTCGCCGCCGCCGGCCACATCGACCCGGCAGCACTGGAGACGCTGGAGCTGGCCGGTGAGCTGTCGCTGGCGGGCGATCTGCGGCCGGTGCGCGGCGCGCTGGCGATGGCGCTCGCGCTGCAACGCGGCGGCGCACGCCGCACCCTGGTGCTGCCACGTACCAGCGCCGAGGAAGCCGCGCGCGTGCCGGGCCTCGCGCTGCGCTGCGCGGACCACCTGATGGACGTCGTCCACGCGCTGCAGCCCGGCGACGACTGCGTGCCGCTGCGTGCCCCACAGCCGCCACCAGGCCGGCCGGCGGCGCCACTGCCCGATCTGCGCGACGTGCGCGGTCAGGCCGTCGCCAAGCGGGCACTGGAAATCGCCGCCGCTGGCCAGCACAGCGTGCTGCTGGTCGGTCCACCCGGCACCGGCAAGTCCATGCTGGCCCAGCGCCTCATCGGCCTCTTGCCCCCGCTGGAGGAAACGCAGGCGCTGGAGTCGGCCGCGGTGCTGAGTCTGGCCGGGCGGTTTGACCCGGGGACCTGGTCGACGCGCGTGCTCCGGTGCCCGCACCACAGTGCCTCGTCGGTCGCCCTCGTCGGCGGAGGCTCACCGCCACGCCCCGGCGAGATTTCACTGGCGCACCACGGCGTGCTGTTCCTCGATGAATTGCCGGAATTCCCGCGCGCCGCACTCGAGGCCCTGCGCGAGCCGCTGGAAAACGGCCGCATCACCATCTCGCGCGCCGCGCAGCAGGCCGAGTTCCCCGCGCGCTGCCAGCTCGTCGCGGCGATGAATCCGTGCCCCTGCGGCATGCTCGGCTCGACCATGCGCGCCTGCCGCTGCACGCCCGAAGCCGTCGCGCGTTACCAGGGCCGGCTGTCGGGGCCGCTGCTGGACCGGATCGACCTGCGGGTCGAGGTGCTGGCCATCGCGCCAGAGGAGCTGTCCTCGGCGCCGGATGGCGAGCCGAGCGAGGCCATCGCCGCGCGGGTCGTGGCCGCCCGGCAGCGCCAGCACGCGCGCCAGGGTGTATGCAACGCCGAACTGGAAGCCGGCGTGCTGGCGGAACACTGCCGCGCACAGTCGGCCGCGACCAACTTCCTCAACACCGCCGCCGCGCGGCTGGGCTGGTCCGGCCGCAGCCTGCACCGGGTGATGCGTGTCGCGCGCACCGTGGCCGATCTGGCCGGCGCCATGGACACCGAGGTCGGCCACATCGCCGAGGCGATCCAGTTGCGCCGCGCCTTGCCGGGCCGGTGAGCGCCGCGTCAGGCCGGCGCGTTGCCCATCGCCGCCAGTTGCGCGGCGCGCTGCTGGTCGGCCTTGCGGTCGGCGGCCACCTTCTGCGCGGTCGGGCGCTGCTCGATCAGCTTGACGTAGCCCTTCCAGTCCACGCCCTGCGCCGCCAGCAGGTCCTCGCCGCAGACCAGCTTGGTCGACATCGCCACCAGCGGCAGGTGCGCCACCGCCGTGCAGTCGGCCAGCGTGAAGGTGTCCCCCGCCACGTACGGGGCAAAGCGCGCCAGGCGCTTGAACGCGGCGATGTTCTTCTGCAACTGGCCACGCGCCTTGGCGATCACGCCGTCCGACACCTTGCCGCCGAAGAAAGCCTGCGCATAGAGCATGCGCGCCACCAGCTCCAGGTGGATGTCCATGAACAGCGACAGCTCGCGCACCTTGGCCGCACCGAACGGGTCGGCCGGCACCAGCGGCACCGCGGGATAGGCCGCCTCCAGGTAGTCGACGATCGCCGCGCTCTCGCACAGCGGGCCGTGCGCGGTGACCAGATAGGGCAGCTTGCCGAGCGGGGAGTTCACCAGCACGTCCTCGCCGCCCCGCGGCAGCACCACGACCTCCTCGAAAGGCAGCCCCTTCTCCAGCAGGACCAGCTTGACCTTGTTGTAGTAGTTGGACAGGGCAAAGCCGTGCAGGCGCAGGACGGGGGCAGCGGGAGCGGTGGTGGACGTGGTCATGGCGGTCTCCGTGGTGGTGTGGGGCGGACTGCGGGCACTCTAGCCGCCGCCCCGGCCACCGGCAGTAACTGCGGCGACAATCCCGCCCCATGAACGACGCCCCTGCCCTGCCCGCCCTGCCCGACCTGCCCGCCTTTTTCGACAAGCTCTGCCGGCGCGAGGACCTGCCCGCGCGGCTGGCGGCGCTGCCGCGGCCGATGGTGTTCACCAACGGCGTGTTCGACCTGCTGCACCGCGGCCATGTGACCTATCTGGCGCAGGCGCGTGCGCTCGGTGCCAGTCTGGTGCTGGGGCTGAACAGCGACGCTTCGGCCCGTCAGCTGGGAAAAGGCCCGGACCGTCCGCTCAACGCCGAAGCCGACCGCGCCTGCGTACTGGCAGCACTGGAAAGCATCAGCCTGGTCGTGCTGTTCGATGAGCCGACGCCCTGCGCGCTGCTGCAGGAGATCCGGCCCGACGTCTACGTCAAGGGCGGCGACTACGACATCGAAGCACTCGAAGAGACACGCCTCGTGCGCAGTTGGGGGGGCCGGGCGCAGGCGCTGTCCTTCGTCGATGGCTACTCGACCACCGCCCTCGTCCGCCGCATCCGCACCTGAGCCCCTCACCTCCGACCGCACCCGACCCCCACCATGCCCGCCCGTCTCTATCTGGATGCGCCGCTGAGCGCCGATGCCGAACTCGCCCTCCCCGCCGGCGCCGCCCGCCACGTGCAGGTGCTGCGCCTGCAGCCGGGCGAGGTGGTCACGCTGTTCAATGGACAGGGCGGCGAGTGGCGCGCGGAGATCCTGCGCATGGGCCGCCAGTCGGTCGAGGTGCGGGTGACGGCGCACGATCCGGTCGAGCGCGAGCTACCGATCGCCGTGACGCTGGTGGCGGGCATGCCGGCCAATGACCGCTTCGACTGGCTGATCGAGAAGGCGACCGAACTGGGGGTGGCGGCGATCGAGCCGGTGGTGTGCGAGCGTTCGGTGCTGCGGCTGTCGGGCGAGCGGGCGGAGCGCAAGCGGGAACACTGGCAAGCCGTGGCCGTGGCGGCAGCCGAGCAGAGCGGGCGCACCCGCGTGCCGCTGATCGCACCCGTGCGCACCCTGTCGCAGGCGGCAGCCCTGGCTGCGGCCGACGCGGACACGCCCAACTGGCTGCTGAGCTTGGCCGAAGCCGTGCCCATGGCCCAGCGACTGGCGCAGGATCTCGGCGGCGGTGTCGGGCGGCTGCGGGTCTACAGTGGTCCGGAAGGTGGTTTCAGTCCGGCGGAAGAAACCTTGGTGCGCGGCATCGGTGCCCGCGCCATCAGTCTGGGCGCGCGCATCCTGCGTTCGGAAACGGCGCCACTGGCGGTACTGGCCGCGCTCGGGCTCAGGCCAGCCAGCGACCCGGCGAGCTGAACATCGCGCGGCCGACCGGCACTTCCGGTCCGCCCAGCGGGGCTGCTGCGCTGTCACGCGCCTCTTCTTCCTCGGCACGTTGCACCAGTTCGCGCACGAAGGTCCAGATCACCGGGTCGAGTTCGATCGATCCGGGCTCGCCGGTGCGCTTGAGCCAGTCGTCCAGCCGGCGGCGCGAAGCCCCCAGCCGGCGTGCGAACTGGTCGTGGTCCATGTCCATGCGCTGCATGGCTTCCAGCAGAAAAGCTTGTTGGGACTTGGGTTTTCTGTGTAATGACATGGGAGGAATCCAGAACTGCAAATTCAGTCTAACGGCAGCAGCCACGGCTGCGTGCGGTTTGACCGAACTGGTTGCAACGCGAAGCAACAGAGTTGATGCCTACATTACAACTTGATGCTCCCCGCCCAAAGCCTCGATCAACGCCGTCAACCCATGGGTCAACTCCGTGGTGATGATGGCCACATCGGCGTCAAACCGCTCTTCGGCGTTGCCTTCCGCGTCCAGCACCCCGTCCAGAAACTCGATCTTGCGCAGCTGCATCCCCTCGGTCAGCACGAAGGAGACGCGGCCATTCCAGGTCATCGCCAGCCGGGTGGGCATCTTGCCCTGCGTGATGTGCTGGCGCACCTCGTCGGTGTCCAGCGGGTGGCGGGCGTAGCGCACCACCGACTTCATCTCGTCACTGGACTTCAGCTCGCACTCGCGGTCGACCGTGAAGTCGGCCGCCGGCTCGCCGGTGAGCAGCCAGTCGGCCATGACGGCGGCCGGCGACTCCTCGGTGTGCAGCGCCCGGACGGACAGGCCGTCGAGCGCCTTGACCAGTAGCGTCACCACCTCGTCGGCACGGCCCGGGCTGCTGGTGTCGAGCACCAGGAAGCCGGTGTCGGGCGACAGCCACACATTGACGGCCGAGCGCTTGGTGAAGGCCATCGGCAGCAGCTCCAGCGTGGCCTGCTCCTTGAGTTCCTTGGTCTGCTTGCGGCCCGGCTTGCGGCCGGTCTCGCGCTCGATCCGGGCCGCGATCTCGTCGATGCGGCGCTTGACCACCGAACCCGGCAGCACCCGCTGCTCGATCATCAGCCGCATCAGCCACTGCCCGCGCACGGTCTCGGCCAGCGGCGCCTCGGCGGGCCCACGGGGCGGCACCCAGCCCGCTGACTCCTCCTGGGTCGAGCCACACTCGACGAAGCGGGCCTTCTCCAGCCCGGCCTCGATCTCTGCGAGCGATGCCGACCAGCCCGGCTCCATGCGAAACACCGTCAGATTCTTGAACGTGAACACGCAGCTTCCTTCTCCAAAAGCCCTGATTGTCGGCGGCCCTGCACATGCAGGTCTACCCGATGAAGGTGTCACGGATGTGCCGGATTCCGGGATAGATAGGTCGAACACAGTGGCAGGTCATGCAAATAACGCATGTAACCACCATGTAATGCCGAGATGCCCCCGCCTACACTGACCGCGGGGGCATCCCGAAAGCAGCGCAGCGCACTGTTTTCGAGATGCCTTTTTTCAACCTTCGGAGCCTCTCAATGAACCAACCCCTGATGGCCGGCGTGAACGTCAACGCCCCCTCCTTCGTCAAGAACGCCAAGCTGATCGCCTGGGTCGCCGAGATCGCTGCCCTGACGCAACCCGCCGCCATCTACTGGTGCGACGGCAGCGTCGAAGAGTACGACCGCCTGTGCCAGCAACTGGTCGATGCCGGCACCTTCAAGAAGCTCAATCCGGCCAAGCGCCCGAACAGCTTCCTCGCCTGCTCCGACCCGAGCGACGTCGCCCGCGTCGAAGACCGCACCTACATCTGCTCGGCCGCCAAGGAAAACGCCGGCCCGACCAACAACTGGATGGCCCCGGCCGAGATGCGCACGCTGCTGCAGACCGGTGACACCCCGCTGTTCAAGGGCAGCATGAAGGGCCGCACGATGTACGTCGTGCCCTTCTCGATGGGCCCGCTCGGCTCGCCGATCGCCCACATCGGCATCGAGCTGTCGGACAGCCCGTACGTCGCCGTCAACATGCGCATCATGACCCGCATGGGCAAGGCCGTGTACGACGTGCTCGGCGCCGATGGCGACTTCGTGCCCTGCGTCCACACCGTCGGCGCGCCGCTCGAAGCCGGTCAGGCCGACGTGACCTGGCCCTGCAACAAGACCAAGTACATCGTCCACTACCCCGAGACCCGCGAGATCTGGTCCTACGGTTCGGGCTACGGCGGCAACGCGCTGCTGGGCAAGAAGTGCTTCGCCCTGCGCATCGCCTCGAACATGGGCCGCGACCAGGGCTGGCTGGCCGAGCACATGCTGATCCTGGGCGTGACCTCGCCGGAAGGCAAGAAGAGCCACGTCGCTGCCGCCTTCCCGAGCGCCTGCGGCAAGACCAACTTCGCCATGCTGATCCCGCCGGTCGAGCTGGGCGACTGGAAGGTCACCACCATCGGTGACGACATCGCCTGGATCAAGCCGGTCGACGGCAAGCTGCGCGCGATCAACCCGGAAGCCGGCTACTTCGGCGTCGCCCCGGGCACCAACTACAAGACCAACCCGAACTGCATGGCGTCGCTGAACAAGGACGTCATCTTCACCAACGTCGCGCTGACCGACGACGGCGACGTGTGGTGGGAAGGCATGACCGACGAGCTGCCCTCGCACCTGATCGACTGGCAGGGCAAGGACTGGACGCCGGAAACCGCCCGTGGCGCCGACGGCAAGCTGCGCCCCGCCGCGCACCCGAACGCCCGCTTCACCGTGGCCGCCACCAACAACCCGGTGCTGGACCCCGAGTGGGACAACCCGGCCGGTGTGGCGATCGACGCCTTCATCTTCGGTGGCCGCCGCTCGACCACCGTGCCGCTGGCGACCGAAGCCCGCAACTGGGTCGAAGGCGTCTACATGGCCGCCACGATGGGCTCGGAAACCACCGCTGCCGCCGCCGGCCAGATGGGCGTCGTGCGCCGTGACCCGTTCGCCATGCTGCCGTTCGCCGGCTACAACATGAGCGACTACTTCCAGCACTGGCTGAACCTCGGCGCCAAGCTGGAGGCCGAAGGCGCCACGCTGCCGGCGATCTACTGCGTCAACTGGTTCCGCAAGGGCGCGGACGGCAAGTTCGTGTGGCCGGGCTACGGCGACAACGCCCGCGTCATGCAGTGGATGCTCGGCCGCCTCGAAGGCACGGCCGGCGGCACGGAAAACATCTTCGGCGTCAGCCCGAACTACGGCGACCTGAACTGGACCGGCCTGAACTTCAGCCAGGCCGAGTTCGACAGCGTCATCGGCATCGACCACGCCGCCTGGCAGCAGGAAATGAAGCTGCACGGCGAGCTGTTCGAGCAACTGGCCCACAAGCTGCCCGCCGAACTGACGGCCACCAAGGCCGCGATCGAAGCCAAGCTGAACGCCTGACCTTCCAGCCTGACCCGGGGCACCGCCCCGGGATCCGCCTGCAACCCGCCGCACCCCGGCGGGTTTTTTCTTGCCCGGTCGCCCCCAGAATGCTACAAGACGTTACCGCCGCAACTATCTGCCGAAAACGCTGCGCTGCGCCCTGCGAAGTGGGAAAGTCTCCAGGCTGATCCTGCTTCCCCGGAAGCCAACCCCACGATCGTGCTGCAGCAGCACCCAGCCGACCAGTGTTGAAGGAGTCCCCATGACGACCATCGTGTTCGAGCATGTCCCGGTGAGTGAATTGCCCCTCGCGTGGCGCCACCGGCTGGCAGAACAGGCGCCGCTGCCGCACCGTCCAGTGACCATCCGCATCGAATCCCCAGATCCCGTTCCAGGCTCCCGGCTGTTCGACCTGTCGGACGGCGGTCTGGATCTGGCCGATGTCTCCGGCTACCTGCGCACCATCCGCACACCGCAGTACGACTTCACCCCCTCGGGCAACGGCGACTGAGGCCCACCGGCGCGCTGCCCGGTCAGCGCCGCACCAGCCCGATCGCCAGCTCCCGCCACCCGCGCGGATGTGGCACCGCCTCGTACGGCGGTGCCGGCCACTCCCAGCGATCCCCCGGCAACAGCGCCCGCAGCAAATTGATGTCGAGGTGGTACGGCGGCCCCTCGATGCGACCGACGGCCGCACCAGGCCGCAGCACCTGCATCCCCATCAGGCACAGCCGCCCGCCCGGCCGCAGCCAGCGGTGCAACTGCGCGGCGTAGTCGACCCAGTGGTCCGGGTGGATCGCGCACCAGCAGGTCTGCTCGAACACCGCGTCCAGCGGCTCGGGCGGCTGCCACTGCAGGACGTCCGCCTGCACCAGCGCACAGGCCGCGTCGCCCAGACCAGCCTCGTGCAGACGCCGCGCAGTCCGCGCAACAGCCGCCGGGGCGTAGTCGATCGCGGTGACCTGGCATCCGGCCTGCACCAGCGCCAGCACCTCGTGCCCGCTGCCGCAGCCCGGCACCGCTACGCGCTGGCCTGCGGCGAGCGTGCCATCGGCCAGCCATGGTGCGAGCTGCGGACTCACGGCGCCGCGGTCCCAGGGGATGTCATCCGCCTCGAACCGCTGCTGCCAGAAATCGACGTTGGGACCGGCCATGGGAGGCTCCTTCAGCGCGGCTCGGCCGACTTGGCCAGCAGCGTGAAATGCTCGACCTGCGGCGGCTGCGCGAAGAACGGTCCGACGATGGCGCGCCACTCGGCGAAGGCGGGCGACTCGCGGAAGTCGATGGTGTGGTTCTCCAGCGTCTCCCACCAGATCATCAGCACGTAGCGCTCGGGCGACTCGACCCCCTTGTTGACCTTGTAGCCAAAGAAGCCTTTGGCCTGGCTGATGATGGTCTCCACGCCGCGCTGGATGGCGACGTCGAAGTCGGCCTGGCGGCCGGGCTGGATGCGGATGTCGGCAAGTTCGAGGATCACGGTGCTGTCTCCGGAAAAACGGTGCCCGCATCGTAGCCGCAGCGGCAACCGAGGGGTGTCACCACCCAGACCGGGGCCTGCCGACCGGCAGTCCCGGGATGGTGGCACGGTGTGGCGAATTTCACACTCGCCGACATGCACACGTCTGCCGTCCTCGCCCTCTGGTTCCTGCTGTGCCTGCTGGTCGGCGGGTCGGGCGCGGCCCGGGCTGCGCCGGGCGCCGAGGCGACGGACTGGGAGGTGGTCGCGGCCGACCTGCTCCGCCAGCCCGGGTTCAAGGCCCTGCCGATCCGGATCGTGACCAGCACTGGCCACGCGCCAGCAGAGATGCAGATCGGCGGCGGGCGCTGCGTGCTGCACCTGCGCACCCGTGGCAATCCGGTCGCCGAGCTGCTGCTGCGCCAAGCGGCCCCGGAAGACCGCCGGGTCTGGATGCAGGCCATCCTCGTCCACGAGATCGCGCACTGCTGGCGCTGGCAGGGCCAGGACGCCGCGCTGCAGCAGTTCGCGGCGCTGATCGGCACCGCCGGCCGCGACAGCCGCCGGCTCGACGAGGTCCACCAGCGCATGCGCGACGAGGAAACCTTCGCCGATGTCGCCGCGCTGGCCTGGGTGGCGCAGGCCGCGCCGGCACAGTTCGATGCCGTGCTTGGTGCCTTCGAGCGACTGCGCGGCAACGTCACCCTGTCGGCGGGCGCGCACGACACCCGCGCCGCGCTGGACCGGGTGCGGCGCGAGGGCTTCGCACCCGGCCTCGCCCCCTTCGACGCGGCCCGCGCGCTGCTCACCGACACCGGCCGGTGAGACCGGGGCGCTCACCTAGAATCCTTCGATGGCCATCCGCTCCACCGTTCACAAAGCCGAGCTGTCGATTGCCGACATCGACCGCTACTACTACGCCGACCACGCCCTCACGCTGGCCCGGCACCCTTCCGAAACCGAAGAGCGCCTCATGGTGCGCCTGGTCGCCTTCGCGATGCACGCGCACGAGCGGCTGCTGCCGGCCGGCGGACTCTCCACCGACGACGAGCCGGACTTCTGGCGCTGCGACGACACCGGCTCCATCCAGCAGTGGATCGAGGTCGGCCTGCCCGACGAGCGCATGCTGCGCAAGGCCAGCGGGCGCTCGGACGAGGTGGTCCTGTTCACCTACGGCGGCCGCAAGGCCGAGGTCTGGCGCACCGAAAACGCCGCCGCGCTCGCCAAGCTGCGCAAGCTGACGATGTGGTTCATCACCGAAGCCGATTGCGAAGCGCTGCAGACGCTGGTCGAGCGCACGATGCGGCTGGGCGTGACGATCCAGGACGGGCACCTGCTGTTCGCGGGAGAGAAGAACAGCGTCGAGGTGACGCCGGTGCTGTGGCAGGGCGACAAGCCGGCTTGATCCGGCCGGGCGGGTCTACCATACGGATCCATGGGCCTGCCACGCTTCATCCTCGACCGCCAAGGCGACATCGCCGCGCTGTGCCAGCGGCACCATGCGCGGCGGCTGGACTTGTTCGGGTCGGCGGTGCGGGCGGATTTTTCGGCCGAGCGCAGTGACCTCGATTTCCTGGTCTCGTTCGACGAGTTGCCACCGGTCGACGCCTACGACGCCTATTTCTCGCTGAAGGAAGGGCTGGAGGGGCTGTTCAGCCGGTCGGTCGATCTGGTGGTCGATCGGGCGATCCGCAATCCGCACTTCCAGGCACGGGTCGCAACCGAGCGGCAGCAGGTTTTCCATGTCGCCTGATGCACGCACCTTCCTCTGCGACGCCATCGGGGCGGCGCGACTGGCGCTGAGCTTCGTGCAGGGCCGCTCGTTCGCTGACTACCAGACCGACGCAATGCTGCGCTCGGCCGTCGAGCGCCAGCTTTTCATCGTCGGGGAAGCCCTCGGGCGGCTGCGGCAGATCGATCCGGGCACGGCGGCGCGGATTCCGGATCTGCCTCGGGCGGTCGGGTTGCGCAACATCCTGGCGCAGGCGTATTCCGTCGTGGATGACGCGGTGATCTGGGGGCTGTTGTCGGGGCCGCTGGACAAACTGATCGCGGAGATGGAAGCGATCTGAGGCACAAGCGACAATGCCCCCTTCGCGCGTCACCCCCTGACGCCGCCGCTCTTGCCCACCGCCCACCATGTCCGACCTCTCCACCGAGATCCGCCGCCGCCGCACCTTCGCGATCATTTCCCACCCTGACGCCGGCAAGACCACGCTGACGGAAAAGCTGCTGCTGTTCTCCGGCGCGATCCAGATCGCCGGGTCGGTCAAGGCGCGCAAGGCCAGCCGCCACGCCACCTCCGACTGGATGGAGATCGAGAAGCAGCGCGGCATCTCGGTCGCCTCCTCCGTCATGCAGATGGAGTATGGCGACTGCGTCATCAACCTGCTCGACACCCCCGGCCACCAGGACTTCTCGGAAGACACCTACCGCGTGCTGACCGCCGTGGACGCCGCGCTGATGGTGATCGACGCGGCCAACGGCGTGGAGCCGCAGACCCGCCGCCTGCTGCAGGTCTGCCGCGCCCGCAACACGCCGATCCTGACGTTCATCAACAAGATGGACCGAGAGGTGAAAGACCCGCTGGCGCTGATGGACGAGATCGAGCAGGAGCTGGGCATGACCGTCGTGCCCTTCACCTGGCCGGTCGGCATGGCCAAGTTCTTCCACGGCGTGATGGACTTGCGCGAGGACCAGATGCGCCTGTTCGCGCCAGGCGAAGACCGCGCCGGTGGCGACGAGGAAGTGCTGCACGGGCTGGAGAACCCGGTCCACGCCGAGCGCTTCGGCGCGCCCTACGAGCAGGCGCTGGGCGAGGTCGAGCTGGTGCGTGAAGCCGCGCCCGCCTTCGACCACGACGAGTTCCTCGCCGGCCGGCAGACGCCGATGTTCTTCGGCTCGGCGATCAACAACTTCGGCGTGCGTGAGGTGCTGGACGCGCTGGTCGCCCTCGCGCCGCCGCCGGGCAACCGGCAGGCGATCGAGCGCACCGTAGAGCCGACCGAGCCGAAGTTCACCGGCGTCGTCTTCAAGGTGCAGGCCAACATGGACCCCGCCCACCGCGACCGCATCGCCTTCGTGCGCGTGTCCTCGGGCAAGTTCATCCGCGGGATGCGGCTGAAGGTGGTGCGCAACGGCAAGGAAATGCGCCCACAGACGGTGGTGAGCTTCCTGTCACAGCGGCGCGAGCTGGTGGACGAGGCCGTGGCCGGCGACATCATCGGCATCCCGAACCACGGCGTGCTGCAGCTCGGCGACACACTGACCGAGGGCGAGATGCTGCATTACACGGGCCTGCCCTTCTTCGCGCCGGAAAGCTTCCGCACGGTGGAAATCAAGGATCCGCTGCGTGGCAAGCAGTTGCGCCAGGGCCTGCAGCAGCTCGGCGAGGAAGGCGCGATCCAGGTGTTCAACCCGGTCGCGGGCGGCTCGCTGATGCTCGGCGCGATCGGGCAACTGCAGTTCGAGGTCGTGCTGCACCGCCTGAAAGGCGAGTACGGCGTGGACGCGCGGCTGGATGCGTGCCGCTTCTCCATCGCCCGCTGGATCACCAGCGACGACGAGAACAAGCTCAAGCGCTTCATCGAGTCGGAGCAGCTGCGCATCGCCTACGACGTGGTCGGCGCGCCGGCCTTCCTGGTGCAGTACAGCTCGGACCTCCGCGTCGCGCAGGAGCGGGCGCCGGACATCCAGTTCCACGCGATGCGGGAGCACTCGGGGCGGGTGTTCGGGCAGGCGCCGACGCTGTAAACCGCGCCGGGCGGCGACTTCAGGATCGGGGCAACAGCGCCTTCGCCGCTTCGATCCGAAGCGCCATCTCCACCCGCCCGTCGTTCATCACCTGCAGCAAGAACTGCCGCGGATCGGTGAAGCTGGTGGCCGCCACTGACGCCGTGGCAGGAACAGGAACAGCCGGGGCCGCCGGCAAGGCCGCCCGATACTCCGCCGCGCGGATGCTCGACAGCCGCGCCAGCAGCTCCGCCTGCCCCTCCGGGCTGGGCCGGACGTCGAGCCACGGCGTGTCGGCGAACACTGGTGCCAGATCCGGCGCGACGTAGGCGGACCAGACCTCGCCGTCGGCCTGCAGCGCCGGGACCGGCGGCGCCAGGTCCACGCCATCGGCCGAGGGCAGCAGCGCGACGCGGTGTGGCGGGACGCCGGCCAGATAGCGGGTGCGCAGATGCTCCAGCAGCGCGTGTGCGTCAGCGGCCGGCACCGGCTCGGCCAGCGAGAACCAGAGCTGGCAGGCGTCCGTGCCCGACACCGCGATGCCGGGCGCCGGCCAGCCGAGATCGGCCTGCACGCCCTGCCACACCCGCCCGAGCACCGCCCAGTCGGCCGGCCGCGCCAGCGACAGCACCAGCGCACGCACACGGCCATCGGCGTCGATCAGGCCGGGGTCACCTGACGCCGGATCCGCCACCGGCCCGCAGCGGTAGAGCCGGTCCCATTCGGATTGCAGCCGCGTCCCCATCAGGCCACCTCGGCGCCTTCTCCGGCGCTCCAGAGTTCGTGCCAGGTCTGCGCGTCCATCGCCAGTCCGAGCGCGGCCAGCGCCTCGTCCAGTGCGGCGATGCGCTGGCTGCCGACGAGCGGCTGCGGCCGGCTCGGATGGCGCATCAGCCAGGCGTAGGCGACCGTGGCTGGGGCCACGCTGTGGCGGCGGCCGATGGCTTCCAGCGCGGCGCGCACGCGCAGCGCATCCGGCGCCGTGCCGGTGAACAGCCGCCCGCCCGCCAGCGGCGACCAGACCATCGGGCGCAGGTTCAGGCCGAGCAGCTGGTCGAGCGTGCCGTCGTGCAGCGGCGCGCGGTGCAGCGGGTGCAACTCGATCTGGTTGGTCACCAGCGGCACCGACTGGTGCAGCAGGGCGAACTGCGACGGCGTGAAGTTCGAGACCCCGAAGGCGCGCACCTTGCCCGCCGCGTGCAGCCGCGTGAAGGTCTCGGCGACTTCGAACGGGTTCATCAGCGGGTCCGGCCGGTGGATCAGCAGCAGGTCGAGCCGGTCGGTGTGCAGGGCGCGCAGGCTGTTCTCCACGCTGGCGATGAGGTGCTCGGCGGAGGTGTCATAGGACTTGAGCCGGTGCTCGGGCCGTGCCGGGTGCAGCAGCTGGATGCCGCACTTGCTGACGAGCTGCATCCGCCTGCGCAGGTGCGGGGCCAGCGCCAGCGCCTCGCCGAAGAGGGCCTCGACGGTGTAGCCGCCGTAGATGTCGGCGTGGTCGAAGGTGGTCACGCCGCGGTCCAGACACTGCTCGATCCAGCGCACACGCTCCATCGGCGTCCAGCCCCAGTCGGCCATGCGCCAGCAGCCGGCGATGACCGGGGACAGGGTGGGTCGGTCCAGTTGAATTCGGTTCGTCAGCGGCATGGCCGTCTCCTGTCGAAAGCGCATCAACAATGAAAAATGGCGCCCGAAGACGCCATCCGTGGGTCGTCCGCGGGCGAATCAGCTCGAGAACAGGAAGTTCAGCACGTCGCCGTCCTTGACGACGTATTCCTTGCCTTCCGCGCGCATCTTGCCGGCATCCTTGGCGCCCTGCTCGCCCTTGAAGGCGATGAAGTCCTCGAAGGCGATGGTCTGGGCGCGGATGAAGCCCTTCTCGAAGTCGGTGTGGATCACGCCCGCGGCCTGCGGCGCGGTGTCGCCGACGTGGATGGTCCAGGCGCGCACTTCCTTCACGCCCGCGGTGAAGTAGGTCTGCAGGCCCAGCAGCTTGAAGGCCGAGCGGATCAGGCGGTTCAGGCCCGGTTCGTCCTGGCCCATCTCGGCCAGGAACATCGCGCGGTCCTCGTCCTCCATCTCGGACAGCTCGGCCTCGGTCTTGGCGCAGATGGCCACGACGGGGGCGTTCTGCTTGGCGGCGAACTCGCGCAGGCGGTCGAGGAAGGGGTTGTTCTCGAAGCCGCTCTCGTCCACGTTGCCCACGAACATCGCCGGCTTGGCGGTGATCAGGCACAGCGGCTTGAGGATGACCAGCTCTTCCTTGCTGAAGTCGATGCCGCGCACCGGCAGCGCCTGGTCCAATGCCGCCTGGCACTTCTCCAGCACCTTGACCAGCGCCGCGGCTTCCTTGTCGCCGGAGCGGGCCACCTTGGAATAGCGGTGCAGGCTCTTCTCGACCGTGCCCATGTCGGCCAGGCAGAGTTCGGTCTGGATCACCTCGATGTCGGCGATCGGATCGACCTTGCCGGCGACGTGGATGACGTTCTCGTCCTCGAAGCAGCGCACGACATTGACGATGGCGTCGGTCTCGCGGATGTGCGAGAGGAACTTGTTGCCCAGGCCTTCGCCGGTGGACGCGCCCGCCACCAGCCCGGCGATGTCCACGAACTCGACGATGGCCGGCACGATCCGCTCCGGCTGGACGATCTCGGAGAGCTTGTCCAGGCGGGGGTCCGGCAGCTCCACCACGCCGACGTTGGGCTCGATGGTGCAGAACGGGTAGTTCTCGGCGGCGATGCCGGCCTTGGTCAGCGCATTGAAGAGGGTGGACTTGCCGACGTTGGGCAGGCCCACAATGCCGCACTTGAGGCTCATGGTGGTGTATGGGTTCGGGGGGAGATCCGGCGATTGTAGGCGCCGGCCATCCGCAGGGACAGGCTCAGAACCGCACCGTCCCCCGCCCGCCCTGCCCGACCACCAGCCGCCGCCCCACCCCTTCGACGATCACCGCGTTCATCCCGAAGGTGATCGCCCCGCCGACACGTGCATCCGCCCGGTAGCGCGCGAGCGTGTCGCCGGGTTCATGCCCAGCAACGGCGGTGTCGGGGTCGATGTTCGGGATCGGGCAGCGCGCGCACGGTTTCACCAGCCGCAGCGTGACCGGCCCGTCCGGCGTGTCGAACTGCAGCTCGTCCAGCCCGTCCTCGCCGTGCGGGCCCAGGCCGTCGAGCACGAGGTTGGGGCGGAAGCGCGCCATCGTCACCGGCGCGTGGTGGCCGAGCACGAGGCGGCGGTTCAGCTCGTCCAGCGCGGCCACCGTGGTGACGAGGATGGGGTAACCGTCGGAGAAGCTGTTTTCCGCTTCGAGCGCGCCGGTCCAGCGGGCACTCGACAGCCGCCGCTGCCCGGGCGTGAACTGCACCAGCCGCACCGGCACGCCGAGGAAGTCGCTGCACCAGCGGTCCGCCGCCGCGCTGGCGGCGCGGGCGTCCACGGCGGCATCCCAGACCCGCACGCGCAGCGCCTCGCCCGCCGCCACCGCCGGCAGCACCAGCGGCACGCAACCGGGCGCCGTCACGGTCAACCCGCCGTCGTCGCCGAGCGCCGGGCGGACCAGCGCCATGCGGGCGTGCTCGCGCTGGCTGAGAAACTCGTCCTGGTCGTCGACCAGCATCCACTGACGGTCGTGCGCTAAGCCGGTAGCGGCGAGTTCGGTCTGCGCCAGCGACAAGCCGGCGCAGGACTTGATGGGGTAGACGTGCAGGCTGGCGATGGTGACGGGGCTGCTGCCGTCGTCGCTGCCATGGCCGTCTGCCTGTGGAGAATCAAGGTCAAGGGGATTCATCTGCGGTCTCGGTGCGGTCAGTTCCTACAATCTTGCCCCATGACCGCGCCCTCCTCCCTTGTTCCGCATCCGGCCCCGGCCGGCTCGCCCTCGCTCGACGTGCTGATCCGCGGCAGTGGCCCGGTCGGCATGGGCCTGGCGCTGGCGCTGGCGCGGGACGGCCTGCGTGTCGGCCTGCTCGGTGCGCTGCCAAAGAAGGACGCCGCGCCAGACGTGCGCGCCTATGCGCTGAACGCCGGCTCGGTCACCCTGCTGCGCGAGCTGCGCGTGTGGGACGCGCTGCCCGAGGACGCCCGCACCGCCGTGCAGGACATGCGCATCCACGGCGACGACGGCGGCGCGATCGAGTTCAGCGCCTGGCAGCAGGGCATCGGCGAGCTGGCGTGGATCGTGGACGCTGCGGCGCTGGAGCAGGTGCTCGGGGAGGCAGTGCGCTACGCCCCGCATGTGCAGCGGCTGACGCAGCCCGCCGCCGCGCAGCTCACCGCCGTCTGCGAGGGCAAGGATTCCGCCACGCGCGAACTGCTGGGCGCCGGTTTCGAGTCCTTCCCCTACGGCCACCACGGCGTCGCGGCCCGCCTCGTCAGCGACCGGCCACACCACGGCACCGCCTGGCAGTGGTTCCGCCACCCGGACGTGCTGGCGCTGCTGCCCTTCGACCGACCACAGGTCGACCACGGCTTCGGTCTGGTCTGGTCGCAGCCACAGGCCGAGGCCGAGCGGCTGCTGGCGCTGTCGGATGCCGAGTTTGAAACCGAGCTGAACGCCGCCACCGGTGGCGCGGCCGGCACGCTGCGGCTCGGCTCGCCGCGGGCTGCGTGGCCGCTGCGGCTGGGGCATGCGCAGCGCTGGTGCGGGCCGGGCTGGGTGCTGCTGGGCGACGCGGCACACGCGGTGCATCCGCTGGCGGGACAGGGGCTGAACCTGGGGCTGGCGGACGTGCGGGCGCTGGCGCAGGTGCTGGTCGATGCGCGGCGGGCGGCGCCGTGGAAATCGCTCGGCGACGAGCGCACGCTGCGCCGCTACGCCCGTGAACGCAGCGCCCCGACGCGCGCCATGAGCGGATTGACCGACGGTCTTCTGCACCTTTTTGCACAGCCTTCAGCGCCGCTGAAGGAACTGCGCAACCATGGCATGACTCTTGTGCATCATCTCGGCCCGCTCAAGCGCTGGCTGACCTCCCGGGCGCTCGATGCCTGAACCACGCACTGACACCCGCACCAAGGACACCGCACCATGACTCCGCGCCTCGCCACGTTCACCGCCGCCGCGCTCGCTGCCCTGACCCTCCTGGCAGGGCCTGCCCGCGCCAGCGAGGACGAGATCCGCAAGACGCTGACCGAGCGCTTCGCCAACCTGCCCAAGATCGACGAGATCCGCCCGACGCCCATGCCCGGCGTCTGGGAGGTGCGCATCGGCACCGACATCATGTATTCCGACGCCAAGGGCACCTACCTGCTCCAGGGCTCGATGATCGACACCGCCACGCGCCGCAACCTGACGGAAGAGCGCGTCGACAAGCTCACCGCGATCGACTTCGCCAGCCTGCCGCTGAAGGACGCCATCGTCTGGAAGAACGGCAATGGCAAGCGCAAGATCGCCGTCTTCGCCGACCCGAACTGCGGTTACTGCAAGCGGCTGGAGAAGGACCTGGTCAACGTGAAGGACGTGACGGTCTACAACTTCCTGATCCCGATCCTGGGAGGTGACTCGCCGGACAAGGCCAAGGCGATCTGGTGTGCGAAGGACAACACGGCCGCCTGGCGCGGCTGGATGGTCGATGGCAATGCACCGGCCCGGGTGATGGGCCAGTGCGATGCCTCGGCGATCGAGCGCAACTCGGCCCTGGCGAAGAAGCACAAGGTCACGGGCACGCCCGCCATCGTCTTCGAGGATGGCACGCGGGCACCCGGGGCGATTCCGGCTGCAGAAATCGAGAAGAGGCTGGCCGGCAAGTCCTGAGGGTCCGTCCCCGGCCGAGCGGCCGCCTTCAAAACGGCCGCTCTCCGATGAAGTTGCCTGCCGGCCGGTACTGGCACACCCACACCTGGTCCTTCGCGCCGCACACCCGCACGGCACAGCCCACCTCGCGGGTGGAGCGCCAGACGATCTGGGTGTAGTGGCCGCAGGTCTTGCCGGGCGGGCAGGTGTTGCTCTCGACCTGGAAATCCGCGGATTCCCGCCCCCAGACATCGGTGACGAAACCGGGGCGGACGTCTTGCACCGTCACCAGGCCGGTGCTCCAGCGGATGGGGCTGGCCCAGTAGAGGTTTTCGCCCAGGTCGGGCGCATCGCTGTGCTCCATCTGGCACTGCCCGCCCTGGTCGAGCCGCGCCGCCCAGCGGGCCGCAGAGTCCGCGAGCGCATCCGACCAGACCAGCGGCGGCACGCCAACCCGGGAGCGCCAGCGGTTGTGGGCGGCGAGCGCCTCGCTGCGCTGCGCCGCATCGAGTCCCGCAGGCGCGGCCGAGTCGCCCGCCGTGGCGCCGCTCCACCCGATCACCCCGCCCAGCAGCGCAGCCATCCAGCGCCGCGTGGTCGGGGTGGGCCGGGACATCGCCGACGACGTGTCAGCGGTGCGTGAAGTGCGGCGCGCGCTTTTCGAGGAAGGCGCCCATGCCCTCCTTCTGGTCCGCGCTGGAGAACAGCGCGTGGAACAGCCGGCGCTCGAACAGCAGGCCTTCCGTCAGCGGCGCCTCGAACGACCGGTTCACGCATTCCTTGGTCGCCATCAGCGCCAGCAGCGAGTAGCCGCACATGGCCTGCGCGGCCTTGTCGGCTTCCGCGTGCAGCTCGGCCAGCGGCACGACCCGCGACACCAGCCCCGCGCGCTCGGCTTCGACCGCGTCCATCATGCGGCCGGTCAGCGCCAGGTCCATCGCCTTGCTCTTGCCCACCGCGCGCGGCAGGCGCTGCGTGCCGCCCGCGCCGGGGATGATGCCGAGCTTGATCTCGGGCTGGCCGAACTTGGCGTTGTCCGCCGCGATGATGAAGTCGCAGCCCATCGCCACCTCGCAGCCACCGCCGAGCGCGAAGCCCGACACCGCGGCGATGATCGGCTTGCGCACCTGGCGGATGGTGTCCCAGTTGCGCGAGATCAGGCCCTTGCGGTAGGCGTTCGGGAAGTCGAAGGGCTGCATCATCGTGATGTCCGCGCCTGCGGCGAAGGCCTTCTCGCTGCCGGTCAGCACGATGCAGGCGATGCCGTCATCGGCGTCGAAGGCCAGCAGCGCGGCACCGAGTTCGTCCATCAGCGTGTCGTTGAGCGCGTTGAGCGCCTTGGGGCGGTTCAGCGTGATCCAGCCGTAGCGCAGGGCGTTCTCGCCGGTGCCGGGGCGGGTTTCGACGAGGATGGTTTCGTAGGTCGGGGCGGTCACAGGATCTCCTGGTCAGGTTGGGTGCTGCACTGCACTATAGAACGACCGTTCGTTTTTGTGGCACGGTCAGGGCACGGCCGCCTGCCGCGGCGGCTCGGACAGGCGCAGATCGATCCAGGTCTCGGCATCCTGCTCGATGCGGATGCGCACGGGCAGCATCTGCAGCGTCGGCGCGTACCAGACCTGCGCGCTGAGGACGCTGCCGCCGGAGCGGGCGACCTCGCTCGGCGTCTCGGCCACGCTGTCGCGCGGAGGCACGGGGCGAACATGGAAGGTTTCCAGCTCGCCCAGTGGCGTCATCGTCGGCAGCGTGTCGCCGACCTCGTAGGCCCAGCGGCGCACCCGGTGCGGCAGCGCGAGGTCGAACTCGACGCGCCGGCCCTTCTCGCGCAGCGCCGGCCGGGTCGAGAAGAGGAAGACCATCTGGATGAACTGGCTGGCGGTGTCCTGCACGTCGGCGCGGGTGGCAGCGAGCTTGCCGTCCTGCAGGCGCACGCTGCGCTCGTCCGGAAACGACAGCTGTGCCAGCCGGTTGCGGCCGATGATCTGGCGCGTGGCCTGCTCGTAGCGCTGCGGGCGCAGGCCGTCCGGCGTGATGCGGCCCTCGCTGCTCATGCGGCGCGCCACCAGCGGGGCCAGGCGCGGGCCGACGCTGACATCGAGGTGGACCTGGTAGCGGTCGCCGTCGCGCAGCCACTCGACCTGCGCGTCGCCGTGGACCTCGCCCTGGTACCAGCCCTCCAGCGTGTAGGTCAGCCGGGTCGATACCGGCCAGGTGAAGGCGGGGCCGGACGCGGCACCGTCGGGCACGGCCGGCGCGGACGCCGCACTCGCCATCTGCGGCGCGGAGGCCCCAGGTGCCGCTGCCACCGGAGGCGGACCGGCCACGGAACCGGGCGCGGCATTCGGGTCCCACGCAGGCTCCGACGCGGCGGGACCCGGGTCCGAGACGGTGATCTCGACCGAGGTGTCCGCAGCGGCCTCGCTGGCGGGGGTGGCCGCAGGCCGGGCAGCGGCTGGACGCGGCTTCGGTCGTTGCGCCGCAGGCGCCACCGGCGGGCCGGTCGGCGCGGCGGATTGCGCGACCACGCGGGTGTAGGTGGCTTCGATGCGGGCGATCGAGGGCTTGGCGGGGTCGGCCAGCGCCAGCGCCTGGCTGAGTCCGTCCAGGGCCAGCCCGTGCAGCAGCACGACCAGCAGGACCAGCACCGCCAGCCCCCACCCTGCCGGGGACCGAAGCCGCGCGCCGCGCATCAGCCGGTCCGGGTGCGCATCAAGCCGTCTCGCCCAGCCAGGCCGCACGCAGCCGCTTCACCCGCGCCACCGGGCGGGCCTGCCAGCTCAGTGCGACGGCCCCCTCGGCGCTCGACGCCGGCAGCGTCAGCCGCAGCAGGCGCCGGTCCCGGCTGACCAGCAGCGGCTGCGGCTGCTCGAAGGCGCCGTAGAGCGCCAGATCCTCCGGTTTGACCACGCGCCAGTCGCCCAGCGCCAGCAGTTCGTCGCCTGCCGCCAGCCCGGCCTGTTCGGCGGCACCACCGCGCTGCACCGCCAGCACCTTCAGCCCCTGCGCCGACTCGCTCAGGCGGGCGCCGAGGCGCTGCGCGAACAGCGGCCGCTCGCGCTGCCAGTCCGCGCCGTGGGCGGCGAGCAGGGGCTGCGTGGGCAGGTCCTCCGTGCCGTGGACCCACGCCGCGAGTTCCGCGGCGAACGAGCGCCCGCCCACCTCGGCCAGCACCGCAGCGATGTCGTCTTCACCGATCGGACCACCGCCGCTGCGCTGCCACAGCGCGCGCATCACGTCGTCGAGCGTGCCCTTGCCCTCCTGACGCAGCGTCAGGTCCAGCGCCTGCGCGACCAGCGCGCCCTTGGTGTAGTAGCTGACGGTGGCGTTGGCGCTGTTCTCGTCCGGGCGGTAATACTTGACCCAGGTGTCGAAGCTGGACTGCGCCACGCTCTGCACCTGGCGGCCCGGCGTGCCGAACACCTGGTTGACCGTCTTGTTGACCAGCCGCAGGTAACGCGTCTGGTCGATCAGCCCGGCGCGCACGAGGAAGAGGTCGTCGTAGTAGCTGGTGAAGCCCTCGAAGAACCAGAGCAGCGCGGTGTAGTTCTCGCCGCGCAGGTCGTAGGGAGCGAACTCACGCGGCTTCAGGCGCTTGACGTTCCAGGTGTGGAAGTACTCGTGGCTGATCAGGCCGAGCAGCGTCACGTAGCCGTCGTTCAGCCCCGGCTCGCTGCGGCGCGGGAGATCGCGGCGGTTGCAGATCAACGCGGTGCTGTTGCGGTGCTCCAGGCCGCCGTAGCCATCGTCGACCGCGTTGAGCAGGAAGACGTAGCGGTCGAACGGCGCCGGGCCGTCGCCATGCCAGAAGCGGATCTGGGCCTCGCAGATGCGGCGCGTGTCGGCCAGTAGCCGCTCGCCGTCGAAGCTCGGCAGTGCGCCGGCCACGACGAACGCGTGCTCGACGCCGCAGGCGGTGAAGTGGCCGCGCCAGAAGCTGCCCAGCTCGAAGGGATGGTCGATCAGCGCGTCGTAGTCGGGCGCGGCGTACTCGCGTGGCGCGACCTCGTGCAGGCCGGTGGCGACGTCCCAGCCCGTCGGCAGCGGACCGAGGGTGACGCGGTGCTCGTCGGCCTCGCGGCCCTCGGCGCAGAGGAAGACGCCGGTGCCGTTGAAGAAGCCGCGCTGCGTGTCGAGCCAGGCGCAGCGCACCGAGTTGTCGAAGGCGTAGACGCGCCAGCTCACCGTGAGGGCGGCGCGGCCGGTGCAGTCGGCCTGCCAGGTGTGCTTGTCGAGCTGCGTCAGCGCGACCGTGCGGCGGCCCTGGCGCGCCTCGATCGCCGACAGGTGGCGCGCAAACTCGCGCACCAGGTAGCTGCCGGGAATCCAGACCGGCAGCGACAGGCGCTGCGCCGGTGCCGGGTGCGGCAGCGTCAGCGTGACGCGGAAATGGTGGCTGTGGAGATCGTCGATCTCCAGGTGGTAGCGGAGCATGCGGGGTCCCGGTGGGTCAGGTCAGATCTAGTTGCTGGCAGCAGCGGCCGCGAGAAAACAGCTCATCGACGCGACCAGCGTCAGCCTGAAGCGCAGGGTCAGCCACTTCGACAGCCCGTAGGCCGGGTAGACGCGCCGATCGACCAGATAGCACACGATCAGCAGCAGCGCCTGGATCACCAGCCCGGCGTGCGGCGGCATCACCACCGACACCCAGCCGAACAGCGACGGCGTGACCGCCCAGACCAGCCGGCGCGGGGTGGCGTCGTTGGCCATCATCAGCATGCCCCAGTGGATGCCACCGAGGAAGGACACGATCATCCCCGCGTAGACCGACAGCGAGAGCACCACATAGGGCAGCACATCGGCCCGCACCAGCATCGCCAGCACGGCGCCCAGCACGAAGGGCGCCAGCCCCGCATGCCCCAGCCGCACCGCCAGCCGGTCGGGCACGGACAGGGTCCGGGAAGCAGAGAAAGCGGGCGTGAGGGGCGATGCGGACACGGTGGTTCTATTCGTCAGGGAAGGTCAGGACAGGGGAACGGCCGGCGGGATGCGCACGGCGCCGTCGATTGTCGCCGCTGCGCCGCGGTGGCGCGCGCAGCAGGGCGAACTTCACGGTACCAGCCAGCGGGCCTGAGGGGCCGCGGTGTCGCGGTAATCGAACACGGCGCGGCGGTGTCCGTCCGGATCGAGCGCAAGCCAGTCCATCTCCAGCACCTGTGCCCGCAGCAGCGTGAAGGTGCCGCGCACCGCGCCCGGCGTTTTCTCGGCGGCATCGCCGGGCGTGGACAGCGCGCTGCCCGGCGCCTGCGGCGAGAGGTAGTCCTGCGCCGCGCGGGTGTGGCGCAGCGTGGCCCAGCGGGAGGTGACATCCAGCCCGTCGGACTCGCTGGTGACCACGCAGCTGAGACGCAGCTGCCAGCCCAGCACCGGCGACCAGCACACGAGCTGGGCGCGCGGGTCGCGGTCCAGCTGCGCCAGCTTGGACGTGCGGGCGTCGGTGTAGACGATCAGCGCGTGGTCGCCGGGGCTGACTTCGCGCAGCACCACCGTGCGCGCCTGTGCCCCGCGGAGGGCGCAGGTGGTTGCCAGCACCGGCTGCCGCCAGGGGTGTCCGCGCAGGCCGGCTGCCCGCACCAGCTCGGCCCAGAGCGCCGCACCCTGTGTCCGCAATTCATCGCCGGATCTGTCGCTGGCCATGGTGTGCCTCCCTCTATTATTCGCAAAACAAAAATACTGTAAGCATCTATAGGTGATTTATCCACTGGTTCGAGAACTATAAAGTTCACTGCATGGACGACGCCGGATACGCATCCCCGACGGACGCCTCACCCAGAACCGGATGCTCTCAGGAAACCACGATCATGAACAAGTTCACTTTCTCGGCACTGCTCGTCGCCTCGACCCTGTCCTTCAATGCCCTGGCCGACGACGTGGTCCCCACGTTCAAGCATGAAAGCACCGGCGCCGCCAAGACCCGCGCCGAGGTCATTGCCGAACTGCAGCAAGCCCGCCAGACCGGCAAGAATTTTGTCTGGACCGACACCAACCTGCCAGTCGCCCCGGTCACCGCCACCCCGCGCACCCGTGCCGAAGTGCTGGCCGAACTGCGCCAGGCCCAGGCCGACGGCAGCTACGCCCTGCTGCACTCGGATTCGCCGATCGCCCCGGGCAATGTCCTGCAGCGCCAGCGGGCCAAGTCCGACAGCCAGGTTGCCGGCAAGCCGGTCCAGGGCGACACGCACTGAGCGACGCCTTCCGCTGCACCACATCGCTTTGAACTGAACCAGATTCCAGGAACCACCATGAACAAGCTCACCCTCTCCGCCCTGCTCGTCGCCTCGACCCTGTCCTTCAACGCCCTGGCCGCCGGTGCGCCCCCGGTGTTCGAGCACGAAAAAATGGGCATCGCCAAGACCCGCGCCGAAGTCATCGCCGAGATGCAGCAAGCCCGTCAGGCCGGCAAGAATTTCGTCTGGACGGACACCGACCTGCCCACCGCCCCGGTCGTTGCCACGCCGCGCACCCGCGCCGAAGTGATGGCCGAACTGCGTGAAGCCAAGGCCACCGGTGAATACGCGCTGCTGCACAGCGACGAGCCGTCGCTGGTGGTCGTCAAGCGCCTGCCCAAGAACGATCCGGCGCTGGCCGGTCAGGCCAAGGTGCAGAACGTGAACTGAGCATCTCCGCGGACATGAAAAAAGCGACCCTCGGGTCGCTTTTTTCTGGCCCGTTCCGGCTTCAGCCCTCGCGGCGCAGCGCCGGGAACAGGATCACGTCGCGGATGCTCGGCGAGTCGGTGATCAGCATCATCAGCCGGTCGATGCCGATGCCGCAGCCGCCGGTCGGGGGCATGCCGTATTCCAGCGCGCGGATGAAGTCGGCGTCGAAGAACATCGCCTCGTCGTCGCCGGCTTCCTTGTTGGCGACCTGGGACTGGAAGCGCGCGGCCTGGTCCTCGGCGTCGTTCAGCTCGCTGAAGCCGTTGCCGAACTCGCGGCCGGTGATGAACAGCTCGAAGCGCTCGGTGATCGCCGGGTTGGTGTCCGAGGCACGGGCCAGCGGCGAGACCTCCACCGGGTAGTCGATGATGAAGGTCGGCTGCCAGAGCTTGTCTTCCACGGCGGCTTCAAACAGGCCGAACTGCAGCTGCGCCAGCTTCCAGTGCTTCGGCGGCTCTTCGCCGAGCGACTTCAGCTTGGCGTGGACCGCGTGCGCGTCATCGGCCTCGGCTTCGGTCAGGCCAGCGTGCACGACCAGCGAGTCGCGCACCGACAGGCGCGCAAACGGCTCGTCCAGATGCACCGGCTTGCCGGCGTAGCTCAGCCGCGCAGAACCCGTCGCCGACACGGCCGCGTGGCGCAGCACCTGCTCGGTGAAGTCCATCAGGTCGTGGTGGTTCCAGTAGGCCGCGTAGAACTCCATCATCGTGAATTCGGGGTTGTGCCGAACCGAGATGCCTTCGTTGCGGAAGTTGCGGTTGATCTCGAACACGCGCTCGAAGCCGCCCACCACCAGCCGCTTCAGGTACAGCTCGGGGGCGATCCGCAGGAACATCTCCTGGTCGAGCGCGTTGTGGTGCGTCGTGAAGGGCCGGGCGTTGGCGCCGCCGGGGATGGGGTGCAGCATCGGCGTCTCGACTTCGAGGAAGTCGTGCTCGATCATGAACTGGCGGATGCTGGAGACCGCGTTGCTGCGGGCGCGGAAGCGGGTGCGCGCGGCCTCGTCGGTGATCAGGTCGACGTAGCGCTGGCGGTACTTCTGCTCCTGGTCGCTCATGCCGTGGTGCTTGTCCGGCAGCGGGCGCAGCGCCTTGGTCAGCAGGCGCAGGCCCGTCACCTTGATCGACAGCTCGCCCGCCTTGGTGCGGAACAGCGTGCCCTCGGCGCCGAGGATGTCGCCCAGGTCCCAGTGCTTGAAGGCGGCCAGCTTCTCGGCGCCGACGTTGTCGAGCGTGATGTAGAGCTGGATGCGGTCCGTGCCCTTGGCCGAGCCATCCTGCAGCGTCGCGAAACAGGCCTTGCCCATCACGCGCTTGAGCATCATCCGGCCGCCGACGCAGGCGGGGATCGGCGCGGCTTCGAGGGCCTCGTTGTCCAGGCCATCGGCGACACGGTGCAGGTCGGCGGCATGGTCGCGCGGCTTGAAGTCGTTCGGGAAGGCGATGCCCTGGGTGCGGATCGCGGCGAGTTTTTCGCGGCGTTCGGCGATCTGCTGGTTGTCATCGACAGGAACGGCGGGGGTGGGGGCGTGGCTCATCGGCGGACTCGACTTCAACTTGTTGAATTTGCTGCAATTTTAGGCTGCGCGCAGGGGCGCCTCTAAAATTGCTCCCATGACTGTTGCCCACCCGATCACCGACCGCAAGATCCGCTTCGCCCTGGTGGGCTGCGGACGCATCGCCAAGAACCACTTCGGCTCGCTGCAGCAGCACGCCGACCGCGCCGAACTGGTGGCGGTCTGCGACAAGCTGCCCGAGCGCGCCGAGGCCGCTGCTGCGCAGACCGGCGCGCAGGCCTTCACCTCGCTGGACACGCTGCTGGCCGAGAGCAATGCTGACATCGTCGTGCTGACCACCCCGAGCGGCCTGCACTCGCAGCAAGCCATCCGCGTCGCCCGCGCCGGCCGCCATGTGCTCAGCGAGAAGCCGATGGCCACCAAGTGGGACGAGGGCATGGCGATGGTGCGCGAGTGCCGCGACGCGGGCGTCAAGCTCTTCGTCGTCAAGCAGAACCGCCTCAACGCCACGATGCAGCTGCTGAAGAAGGCCATCGACGACAAGCGTTTCGGCCGCATCCACATGGTCACGGTCAACGTGTTCTGGACCCGCCCGCAAAGCTATTACGACGAGGCGCCGTGGCGTGGCCGCTGGGACATGGACGGCGGCGCCTTCATGAACCAGGCGAGCCACTACGTGGACATGGTCGACTGGCTGGTCGGGCCGGTGGACAACGTGCACGCCTACACCGCGACGCAGGGCCGCGACATCGAGGCCGAGGACTCGGGCGTCATGAGCCTGCGCCTGCGCGCGGGCGGGCTGGCGAGCATCAACGTGACGATGCTGACCTACCCGAAGAACCTCGAAGGCTCGATCACGGTGCTGGGCGAACGCGGCACGGTGCGCATCGGCGGCGTGGCGGTGAACGACATCCAGCACTGGGAGTTCGACACGCCCACGCCGGAAGACGAGCAGATCAAGGCCGCCAGCTACGCGACCACCTCGGTCTACGGCTTCGGCCATCCGCTCTACTACGCCAACGTCATCGACACGCTGCGCGGCGAGGCGCACGCGGAGGTCGATGGCTACAGCGGGCTGAGGTCGCTGGAGGTGCTGATCGCGGGGTACCGGAGTGCGCGGGATGGGGTGCGGGTCGGGTTGCCGCTGGTGTTCTGATCAAGTCTGCCAGTCGGTGTAGAGCATGCGCTCGACCTCCAGCATCGTGACTGGAAACTGACGCAGCAATTCCAGCAAGAGCGGCTGTTCGACCAGATCGACCTGGTTCAGTGCGGCTTGTTCATGGGTTTGGGCATTGAAGAATTGGTTCGTCACGCCCACTTTGCGAAACACCGTGTCCGGATGGCGCCTGCGGTAAAAGGCTTCTCCGCCGACCACCTCCTTCACGGTGTCCCACCCCAGTCGCCCCCCTTCCCGGCTGTTGGTTTTGGTCTGCAACAGAACGCCCTGTGCCCCTCCGATTGCGACCACATCCACCCCGTTGTCCCCAGAAGCCGGTGTGCAGTAACAGGTTCCGAACCCTTGTTTCTGCCACAGGATGGCAATCAAGCCTTCGAAATAGCGGCCATCCATGCGCAACACCAGATCCGCAGTGACAGGCTCATCCAGCCCTCCGGCCTGATCTGGTGGCACTTGGTCGCCCAGATCACCGAAATCGCCGGGGCCGATGTCACCGGAACCGTTGAGCATGTCCTGCGCCAGCTCGCGCTTGTGGGTCAGCAAACGATCCAGCTTGACATCGAAAGTGCAGAAATCGTCCGCCTGCACGACGGGGTAATACACGAACACGTCCTTCGTCTGGCCGATGCGGTAGGCCCGGTCTGTCGCTTGGTCTTCCTTGGCGGGATTCCAGGTCCGGGTGTAATGCACCACATGGTTGGCAGCCTGAATGTTGACGCCAAAGCCGACAGCAACCGGCGACAGGATGATGACGCCGAACCCCGGCTGCGACTGGAACGCCTTGATGCGCTTCTGCCGGCTGGCCTCGTGGCCAACCGCCGCGCTGGTGTCGCCATTGATGATGTCCGCACGCAGGCCGAATGCCTCGGCAATGTAATGCTGCAGCAGGCGCTGAATGTTGCGGAACTCGCAGAACACGATGGCCTTTTCCTGGCGCGCTCGGATGCGATCGAGCTGCCGCAGCAGCCAATCCAGCTTCGGCGCGTTGGCACGATACGCGGCGATCGGCTCGGGCTTGAAGGCCGTCATACCGGGGCGACATGGATCGGTACAAATCAGCCGCAGGTAATGCAGCAGGCTCAGGTGATTCCGGAAAGGGGCCGCCGAACCATCCACATCACGCGACTTGAAGTCCTTGACGGCTTGTGCGTACAGGTTGCGCTGAGCCATTGACAGCGGCAGACGGGCACAAGACTCATCAGTCATCTTGCGCGGCAAATCTTTGGCCACCTCTGCCTTGGTCCGGCGCAGGAGCTGCGGCGCGATGCGGGTACGCAGTTCCCCGACCCGCGATCGTTCCTCGTCCGTGCGAGCTTCGATCGGCTTGCGATAGCGCCGGCCAAATTCGTTCAGAGTCCCTAGCAAACCGGGCTGGATGAAGTCGAACAGGCACCACAGATCGGCCAGCGTGTTCTCGACTGGCGTGCCGGTGCAGGCGATCCGGAAATCAGCGTTCTGTTTCTTGGCGGCCCGCGTCACCATGGCAGCGGGATTCTTGATGCGCTGCGCCTCGTCGCACACCATCACCGACCACCGCTGGGCCGCGAACGAAAACTCCAGATCGCGCAAGGTCTCGTAGGTGGTCAAAACGAGGCGGGCCGAGCCGATCCAATTCGGCTGCAGGAAACGCACCAGCCCATCCTCGGTGCGCAGACGTTCATCGATGGCCTCGCGCGGGACACGCAGCTTTTTCAGATCGGCACCATAGGCGGCCAGGACGGGCAGCGTGCCTGGTGGGAAGAACTTGTCCACTTCCTCCTTCCAGTTTTCCAGCAGCGACACGGGTGCCACGACCAGCATCGGATCACCTTGCGGCTGCCGCTCGTTCAAGCTCACCATGAACGACAACAGTTGCAGTGTCTTGCCCAGCCCCATGTCGTCGGCCAGCACGGCGCCGCGCACTTGATGGGAGGAACGCAGGCGGTGCAGATGCTGCAACCAAGCCAAACCGTCGTGCTGGTGCGCAAGCAGCGCCGTGCCTTGCCTGAAACGGGTGGGCAACTCCGGCGCCGCAGGCTGGACCAGCAGCGTCTGGCGGCGTGATTCGTCGTGGTCGAGGGTGTCGATGTTGGGCCGCAGCACCAGGGTTTTCCCATCCACCACCGGTCTCGTCGCTCCAGGACCCGATGGTTTCGGTGGGCATCCAGTCTTGATGTCGTCCCCAACAGGCTTGAATATCTCGAGGATATTTTTGGCCTCGGACACTGGCATCGGCACAGGCAGCCCGGGCAGCGTGAGGGTGGTCGCCCCGCTAGCTTGCGCCGCCTCAATTCCCTGCGCTATTTGCCGGATCACCTCTTTGGTCGCATGGATGGCAACCGGCTCGGTCTGCCCTGGCGGAGTGAAAACGATGATCGGCGGGACATCGTCAGGAAACCAGCCGTCCGCCTCCTTTTGCTTAGCGATGTAGAGCGAGTAGTACGGCTTCTCGATTCCGATACCTTCGACGCGAGGCGAATAGGCGCTCAGGTCATGCACCTGGGCATACAGGATCAGCAGCCGGGGCCGTGTGCGTGCAGCCAAGGCTTCCTGAAGTTCCGCCAGATGGGCAGGTGCATCACCCTGAAGTTCGAGGTCGTAGCCGTTCCAGCCCATCAGCAGGAAGCCACGTGACAAGGAGCGTTTCAGCTTGTCCACGAAGGCCGCCAACGTCTCATCGGACAAAGGGACCAGTTCCGAGGCAGTCGAGAGGGATGCGCCAGTGGACTCGATCGACAGACAGACGCTGAGGGGATAGCCGCTCGCATCGCGGTCAATGACGGGCAGGAACCGTTCGTAACGCAAGCCGGCCGCCTCGCGTGCCTGCTCGAACTGCTGTTCCTGGATGACCGCGTGGGCTTCCGCACCCAGCGCAGCGAAGGGGTTGAGGATGAATGCCTGCGCCCGCACACCGGCCACCCGCCGCGCCGGAAATCGCTTGATTTCCTGCAGCACCGTTTTGACCTCGGGGGTGATGAGCACCTGCACGATGCCTTCGTGTGTCGGCAGGTCGTAGCGGTCCAACACGGCAGGGTTGCGATCGAAGCGATCCAGCCAATCCGCGGGCGCCTGCGCAAAACCGGGCACGATCTCGATGACGTTTTCTTCCTTCAGCACCGGCGAGCGGCGCATCTGGAGGTCAAGCTTTTCAGGCGTGAGCACGACAGACCGGGATAGAAAATCGTCCAATCGGGCGTCAGCGGCCAAGGCGATCTGGCGAATCCGACCCCATGCTTCGCGATGAACCTGATCAGTGTGCTGTGACGCGGGGCGCTGCGCGAATTCGATGACCGCACGGACCAGTTTCCACTGTGCGGGGGACATTCTTTCCGCACGCTCGCCCAGCGACACGATGGGTCCGGTCACCTCGGCAACTCGGGTACGCCCGGTTTCGTCCACCCAGCCAGCCAATGCAATCGAAAAACTGCTGTCGGACAGCGAATCACGGCTGCACAAGGCTGGACGAAGCGTGGTGACGGCTGGAAGCGCGAGCGCCTGCGACAAACCCTCATAGCCCGGCTGCTCCAGCGCCGCCATCAATTTTTCCCAAGACAGGTGGCGTCCGATGCGGGATTCAACCAGATAGCCATCATCACTGAGCTGGTCCAGATAACCACCCAGCAACGGATCGTTCAGCGCGGTACCTTGCGTTTCACGCGTGACAAGCAAGCCCAATGCTGACAACTGTCTGTGCCATGCCGCCGGATGTTCTCGAACTGCTTTTGTCTTCCTGCCTGTCAATCCGAACATATTACTTCCACCAGCCCTTGCCAAACTTGTACTTAAAACCTGTCCTCGCCAATAACCTACCAAACTCAAGGTCTGATGAGTCAGTTTTTATCCAAAGGTTTCCGTTTTTCTCCCGTAAATCCTCAATGACTAGACCCTTGGCTTTCGCCATCATCAAAACATCGGAAGTCGCGCGAGATGATGCAGGCGAAACTGATTTCCTTATAGAACTTCTCATACCATCCGGGAATACATTCAACTCCCTTTGCAGCTCTACGGAAAATCTCTCTTCCCACGACTCCATTGCACCATCGTGGTGCGGCAACTTGAACAAACGCCTATCATTTTTCAGAGAATTTTCCGCATTCACACCCACTGTGACACGCCGATCCAAGGAAAAAGGCAGCCCAGACTTCCTGTCATAAACATAGCAACTATTCCCAACGCCACCAAACTCAACCGCAACAAAATCTCCCATGCACATAATAAATGCATTGTTATGCCGCCCACCATCTTTCAACTCAGTTGTCAAACCCACCATTCTTCTGAGTAGCGCTTGCATGTTCTTATTATTCCCGTCCAAAGCCCAAGATCCCAATGCAAAATGGATATTATCAATTGAACCGACATATTTGAGCCAAAAATTGACACGCCGCTGATTTGCAACACCATCGGCAGACAAGACATCAAAGAATGCCTTGATCAAATCGCGCTTGAGCCAATCGGAAATCATGTCCTTGGCTTCGATCGCTACGCCACCCCAGCGCGCCTTGTTGGAAGGTAGCCAAGGACTCCCCCAGAACTCCACCGCAGCATCTCTCAACACCACATTGATTTCCGGATGGGGCACAGAAGCGTAATGACCCAGAATGATCGTCAGTCCTTTGTCCCGCAAGACTTCATTATCGCGAAGCAAATCAAGAAGTCTCGGCATGTACTTCAGGAACACATCGCGTTTTTCTCGAACACTCCATCGAATTTGAGCGATGACCAACTCACGCCAAAACCATGACCCTTTGGTTATTCTGAGTCTTTCGCAGAGTTTATTGATGACCGATGAGTTTCCCTCCAACAACAATTTGGCATATGGTGCGCATGGATCATCACCGAACACATGCAAGTTCTCGGCGACTGCATGTGCCCAGTCCAGAGTGATCCGGCCGCAATTGAGAAGCGCATGATTCTCATGCAGATGCTGACGCAAGGCTCGCCAGTTGATACGGCCTGCATCAGACGTTTGATCGCGGTAGGTATCGTAGCCAAAATATGAATGCAGCAGGCCTTGATAGCAGCGGCGATATTCCAGGGGCCGATTCCGCAATCGCTTGAGTCCCTCCAGCAGACAACCAAATCGATTAGCATCATCCATCAAGCATTGCCCTGACAGATGAACAGGCAGCGTCAGTGCATAGGACACCAACCGAGCCTGTCGGACGCTATGCAATTGGGAGTCAACCCAGAACGCTTTGACTGCTTGCAGCAACAGGTCGTGCGACTCCGGTGCTTTTTCTGCAGCTTTGAACTGCAACTCCAAGGAGTTAGCAACTTTTTCCATGCTGTCGCTGACGGGAAAATCAATCACCTTCTTGTCGTGATACAAGGCAGCAGCGAGTCTGGTCAGCGCATTCATGGCAAGGCACAGGCTCCAAAATTACCAACGGCGTTCGGTGCGGGCGGACGAGTCTCGCCATGCTTGAGAAACTCCAGCCTGATCTCGACACGACGACTTTCCTCATCGGTATCCTTGGCTGCATTGAAAGAATACCCTCCCACCAGAAACAGCGCACGGACTTCCTCTTTCTGAACATCCGTGAGCAAATAGGATCCAGTGGCGGAAAACATGGCGCAAATGACACGCTGGCTTCGTTGCAAGCTCAGGTTCAGATTGGAAAGATACGACCCAGTTTTGTCCGTATAGCCCTCTACAACCACGCGCTTGAGAACTTTCATGCCACGTGGTTTATTCGCCAGCACCAGCAACTCAGGGACAAACTGCCGCAACACGGACTCCTGCTCACGAGAAAGACTGGATTTAGCAAATGCAAACCTAGCTTTTTCACCGAAATTCACGACGTGGCGATTCCGATCAATCTGGATGCCTTCTTGCCTGTTGGCAGCCGACTCAAGCTCATTGAGGAAGGTTTGAATCTGTGTCTCGTGCTCATCTGCCCCTGATGTATCGGTCACAGCCAGCAATGCCACCCCCATGACCACCAGAAACAAGACCATCAACGCTGTCATGAGGTCGGCAAATGAGATCCAGAATGGTTTTTCCGCCTCATCACGGGCGCCGCGCTTGATGGAAAATTTTGGACCAAACATACATCAAATCTTGTTGCCATTCGCCGAGGGAAGGTCATCGAGAACCTGCTGGAGATGCTCGATTCCGCCGCGCAGCAAGTTGACGGATCGCACCAGATCCTCATGAAACTTGTTATTCACACGCCCGATTGCATTAGTCACAGCATCGGCAAATGCGTCGTTGGAATCTTTTAGCACATCATTGACCCCATCCAAGTATTCAGCCAGTTCGACCTGCGCATTTTTAATCTTGGAAACTGATCCTTCAATGCGTTGAAGAACATCAGCGGTCATACCGACTTCACGACGAGAAGACTCCGCAATCGCGCAGACCTCGCGCTGCAATTGCGCCATTTCATTGCGCCGCGATTGGTGATCCTGCAGTTCTGCAGAGAGCGATTTGGCGCCATCTAACAAACCCTGCGAGGCAATGTCCATGCTTTTAGCGACCACCGCGGTTTGAGTCATTACGCCCGCCACACTCCGGCCAGCGTCCGCGAATTTATCGGCCGCAACATTGATAAGCTCGGCGCCGGTTTTCATGCCTTGGATCGCTGTCGTGCTGACGCTCGTCAGTTCGGTTACACCGTGGGCCATCTTCTGCGTGGCATCGTTTGACGCCTTGACCACTTTGTCCACCATCCGAGCCATTTCACTGACCAAGGTTTCCACCCGAGCCACCATCGATTTCTCCCGAGCCCCCTGCTTCTCGAAAACATCGGACTGTGCATCACGCAAGGTATTGAGAAGACCCGAGGTTTCCTGCCCCAGTGCAGCCAGCGAACCGGTCGTGGCCGTGCTGAGTTGATTGACAGCGACCCCGACCTGCTCAGCCAGAACATTCACCATGTCCTGCGCTCTCTGGGTCATCTTCTCTTCGCGATCCTGATTATTTTTCAGCACACGGGCTTGAGAATTTTCTAGCGCGGCCACCAGTCCATTCACATTCTGACCCAACACATCCATTGTTTCCCGAATTTTCTTTTGCGTCTGATCCTGAGAGTTTCCAGCCAAATAATGAATCTGCTCAACAAAACCTTGAGTCTGCGCTGAAATATCGCGCTGGCGATTTTCCATAAGATCGATAAATGCCGTCATCCGCACAGTCAGATCATTCGCAGAACGTTGACTGGCTTGTTCAATGCTCGTAACAAGGTTCCCAAGTGAACCGGAAGTTGTCGCGCTGACTTCATGCATCGCCACTTCGACCCGCTCCGCCATTCCGTTAACCAGCGCATGGGTACGCTCATTCATTGCCTCCTCGCGTGCGCGGTTGTTTTCGAGCACGCGGTCCTGAATATGGGTCAGTCCTTCACCCATGGTTTGAATGGCATGCGTCGTGTGGGTGGCCATGTCATTGGCCGAGCGCAAGCTAGACTCTTCCAATCGAGTCACCAGCGCATTGAGCGAATCAGCGGCCCCCTGCATACCCTGGGCTGTCTGGCGATTCAGTTCGTTGATGCCGCTGATCTGCTCGCCGAACAGGCTGTTCAAACGCTCGCTGAATCCCGCCATGACATCACCGAGCATCTGAGCGGCGGAAGAACTTTGATCACGCGTGGAGCTCTGAACGGCTTGCGCAATGTGCTGCAACGGCCCATCCAAGCTTTGCCGAATACTTTCCGCAATCGCAGAACTCATGATGTCGGCATTGTCTTTGGCTGATTTTTTTTGCTGCTCTGCGCTTTCCCTGATCTGGTTTATTAATTCCTGATTGAACTTGTTCGAGGCATTGAGTTGGGTAGATGTTAAATTCTTCAGGAGATCCCCCAGATCCTTGACCAAGGCATCCTTGAGGATTTTTGACTGACTGGCTGAATCTTCGGACGCACGCACCAAGCGAGACAAGTATTCCTCACCGGCACCACCTTCGAAAAATTTATCCACTGAACCGGCGATCCACTCCACTCTGGAATAAAGGCGGGACAGCAAAAATTTTTCCAGCACAGTTATTACCATTGCTGCCAGAATTGCCCCAGCCGACACCCAAAAAGCGTGCTTGACGGAATTCATTAGCCCATCCAAGCTCTTCTTGACTTGATCGGGATCGCTACCACTGACGTTGAAACCTTCCAGGCCGTGGATCAGTCCTGCAAATGTCCCAATTATCCCAATGCCTGTCAATATCCCAGGCAAATGCTTGAAGAATTCAACATTCAATCGGCCATCCACAATATTTTGAGGATTGAAAAATACCTCGGCCGGCAAGGTCGCACGCCAAGCACCGGCTTGCATCATCCCGTTCTTTTCTTGGTGCTGCTGATGCAGTGATTCAGAGTATTGCGCCCATTGCTCCTTCAACCTTTCATCACTAGAGAACACCTTCTCCAAGTCATTCGGCGTAGGTCGAGCAGAGAATTCTTTGAGACTCGCCCCAATCTTGACTAGTTTTATCCAGCCAAAAACTGCAGGCAGGAAGAACCACCATAAAAATGCCAGTGACAGACCAATAATCGCAAGCACCACCAAAATACCAGCAGGACCATCGATACCCTTGCTTTTAAGCAATTCAGTCAAATTTAATGCGGATGAATTCATGGTTTTAATTACAGCTTTTGTATTGTATGCACGACTGCGAAAAACATGACTATTGCTGACACTGCCAAGAAAGCCATATACGTACAGACTCGCCGAGCCCGAAAAATCGTGAATTCCGTGAATTTTCAGATCATTCGGTACAGATCAGTCCATCACCGAACTCGACACGTCGGCTGGGCTCGGGGTTGTCGCAGCAGCAGCCATGCACACTGCGGGTCAGATTTCTGATGCAGAACATGCAGTAAGATAAGTGATAGTCAGTCGGAAACCACCATGCAAGTCACCGTCAGCGACAAAGGTCAGATCACCCTGCCCCACAGCCTGCGACAGCACCTGGGCATCAGCGCTGGCACACGGCTGGATGTCGAAGCGCTGGAAGACGGTTCGCTGCGGGTGCGGGTGCTGGCGCGTGGCTCGCAGGGCTTGTTCGGTCTGCTGAGCCGCCCAGGCGAGCGCACGCGCAGCCTAGAAGAGATGGACCAAGCCATCACCGACACCGTGCGCGAACGGCAGGAGGCGCCGTGATCGCCGTCGATACCAACGTGGTGGTGCGACTGCTGGTCGGTGACGACGCCCACCAGGCCCAGCTCGCCCGCCAGTTGTTCGACGACCACGCCGACCAGGACGGCTCGCTGTGGCTGAGCGACGTCGTGGTCGTGGAAATCGCCTGGACACTGGCACGTGCCTACGACCGCAGTCGGGCCGACATCGCCACCGCGCTGACCGCCTTGGTGCGTCACGCCACGGTCGCGCTGGAGTCGGCCACCGACATCCGCGCTGCGCTGGTGCTTTACGAGAAAGGCCCGGCTGATTTCGCGGACTGCCTGCTGTCGGTCAAGGCACAGCGGCAAGGGTGTGACGCCGTGGTCACCTTCGATCGCAAGATGCGCCATCTGGCCGGTGTCACGCTACTGGGCACCGTCAACTGACCCGTGGCTCCATGGATACCAAGGACTTACAAATGACGATACCCGCCCCCGCCTGGCACCACGACACCGCCATCATCGACACCGGCGCCCAGATCGGCGCCGGTACCAAGGTCTGGCACTTCAGCCACGTCTGCGCCGGCGCCCGCGTCGGCGAGGGCTGCTCGCTCGGCCAGAACGTCTTCGTCGGCAACGACGTGGTGATCGGCTCGGGCGTGAAGATCCAGAACAACGTGTCGGTCTACGACTCGGTGACGCTGGAGGACGACGTGTTCTGCGGGCCGAGCGCGGTGTTCACCAACGTCTACAACCCGCGGGCGGCCGTTTCGCGCAAGAACGAATACCTGCGCACTGTGGTGAAACGCGGCGCGACGCTGGGCGCGAACTGCACCATCGTCTGCGGCACGACGGTCGGGCAATACGCCTTCGTCGGTGCGGGCAGCGTCATCAACCGCGACGTGCCGGACTACGCGCTGATGGTGGGCGTGCCGGCGCGGCGGATCGGCTGGATGAGCCGCAACGGCGAGCGGCTGGGGCTGGCGGTGCGCGGCGAGGGCGAGGCGGCGTGTCCGGCGACGGGGGAGCGGTATCGGCTCAGCGGCGATATCGTGACACGCCTGGAAACCCCGTGAACGGCGCTACGCAGGCGCAGCCGCGCCTTCAGGTCGAGCGGATGGGGCCGATCCAGCAGGCAGACGTGATCTTCGGGGATCTGACCGTCATCGTCGGTCCGCAGGCCACCGGAAAAAGCATCTTCCTGCAGACGCTCAAGCTGCTGATCGACCGCGACCAGATCCACGAGACCTTCCGCCACCACAGCATGCATTTCAGCGGGCGGACGGAGGCGTTCCTGGACGGTTATTTCGGCCGCGGCATGGCAGGGGCCTGGCAGATCGAACAGTCGCGCCTCGTCTGGAACGGCAAGCGCATCCAGTTGCCCGACTACGCCGCCCCCACCAAATCCCCCAAGGGCAAGGTTTTGCACGAGCGCCTGTTCTACATCCCGGCCCAGCGCGTCATGAGCCTGCCGGGCGGGGTATCGCAAAACTTCGGCCAGTTCAACTATGGCGACCCCTACACGCTGCGCGTCTTCAGCGACGCAGTGCATGGCCTGATCCAGAACGAGTTCGGAGCGAAGGGGGAGCTGTTCCCTGCTCCCAACCGTCTCAACGCCACCTTGCGGGAGCCGATCAATGCCCATCTGTTCGGGGGCAACAAGCTGGTGATCGACGACTCGGACTTCACCAAGCGGCTGGCGCTGGCGATACCAGGGCAGTCGAAGCCGCTGGGGTTCCTGTCGTGGTCAGCAGGGCAGCGTGAATTTGCGCCGATGCTGATGGGGCTTTACTGGCTGTGCGCCGTACGACACCCACAGCGCATGTCCGGCAAGGCGCAAGAAGAAGTCATCGAATGGGTGGTCATCGAGGAACCCGAGATGGGCCTCCATCCCCAGGGCATCGCCGCCGTGCTGCTGATGGTGCTGGAGTTGCTGCGGCGCGGATACCGGGTCGTGATTTCGACGCATTCGCCTGTGGTGCTGGAGATGGTCTGGGCCTTGCAGGAGTTCAAGAAACTCGGCGCGGACGAATCGGATGTCCGCAGGCTGTTCGACCTGAAGGCCACAGCCCCAGCCAAGGAACTGGGGCGAACAGCGCTGGAGAAAGACTACCGGGTCTATTACTTTGATCGACAACACGCGGTGCGCGACATCTCGAACCTCAGCCCGGGTGCCGAAGCAGTCGCCGAATCCGAATGGGGCGGCATCACCGGATTCTCGTCAAGGGTCAACGATGCGATCGCATCCGCAGTGAACCGGGCCGCCGGGGTCACGGGCTGATGGCCACCCGCCGCACTTCACGGACCGCTCGGACGGACTCCGCATTTGAAACGGCTGCCAAGGTCGCCGGATTGCCGACGCAGCCCGGGCTAGGCGCCATCAAGGCCGAATACCGAGCAGGGGTCGCGTTGCGCTCCGGCCATCGCCATACAGCCAGTCTGGACATCGACGCCGCCTTTCTGGCGACCGAACCGACATCCTCTCGGTGGGACTATGGCATCGGAATGCGCAGCGAAGCAGGCCAGGAACTACTCGTCTGGCTGGAGGCGCATCCGGCCTCCAGCACGGGCGAAGTCCAGAAAATGCTCGACAAGCTGGCGTGGCTGAAAGCCAAGCTGACTCAACCGGACTTCGACGGACTGCGCACGCTGGAGCACAAGGTGTCCGCCTACCGCTGGCTGGCCATGACAGGCGCCATCCGCATCCTGCCCAATAGCCGGGAGGCGCGGCGACTGGCACAGGCGGGTCTGTCGTCACCACAACGCCATGTCGAGCTTCCCTGAACTTCCAGATCGCCCCATGCACTTCATCGACCTCAAGGCCCAATACGCCACCCTCAAGACCGACATCGACGCCGCGATCCACCGCGTGCTCGACCACGGCCAGTACATCATGGGCCCCGAGGTCAAGCAGCTCGAAACCGCGCTGGCCGAGCGCGTCGGGGCGAAGCACTGCGTGACCGTCTCCAGCGGCACCGAGGCGCTGCTGATCGCGCTGATGGCCCTCGACCTGCAACCCGGTGACGAGGTCATCACGACACCATTCACCTTCGCGGCCACCGCCGAGGTCATCGCGCTGCTCGGCGCCAGGCCCGTATTCGTGGACATCGAGCCGGACACCTGCAACATCGACGCAGCGCTCATCGAAGCCGCGATCACGCCCAGGACGCGGGCGATCATGCCGGTGAGCCTGTACGGGCAGGTCGCCGACATGGCCGAGGTCAACGCCATCGCTGCCCGCCACCAGTTGCCGGTGATCGAGGACGCCGCGCAGAGCTTCGGCGCCACCTACCGCGGCGACCACAGCGGGCACCTGTCCACCATCGGCTGCACCAGCTTCTTTCCGAGCAAGCCGCTGGGCTGCTACGGCGACGGCGGCGCGCTGTTCACCGACGACGACGCGCTGGCGCAGGCCGCCCGCGAGATACGCGTCCACGGCCAGAGCGCGCGCTACACCCACACCCGCGTCGGCCTCGGCGGGCGGATGGACACGCTCCAGTGCGCCGTGGTGCTCGCCAAGCTGCCGCGCTTCGACTGGGAGCTGCAGCGCCGCCGCGAACTCGGAGCGCGGTACCACCAGTTGCTCGCGCCACTGGCCGAACGCCACCCCGGCTTCGGCCTGCTCACCGTGCGGCCGGACCGCGACAGCGTCTGGGGCCAGTACACGGTGTTCGTGCCGGAGCGGGCGAAGGTGCAGGCCGCGCTGCAGGCCGCGGGCATCCCGACCGCCGTGCATTACCCGAAGCCGCTGCACCACCAGGCCGCCTACGCCGCGTTCTGCTGCCCCGACTGCTGCCCGCACAGCGTGGCCGCCGCCGCCCGCGTGATGAGCCTGCCGATGAGCCCGGACCTGTCCGAGGCCGACCAGGACCGCGTGGTCGCCGCGTTGGCCGACGCGCTCGCAGGCCTCTGACTTGCTGCGCGCCACGCTGACGCTGCTGGCCGGCGGCGCGCTGGCGCAGGCGCTGCCGCTGCTGCTCGGGCCGCTGCTGACGCGGCTGTACACGCCGGACGACTTCGGCGCCTTCCACCTCTTCGCAGCGGTAGCAACCAACCTCGCGGTGGTCGCCTGCGGGCGCTACGAGTTCGCGCTGCCGCTGGCGCGGGGCGACGGCGAGGCGCAAGCGCTGCGGCGGCTGTGCCTGCGCATCCTCGGGCTGGTGGCGGGGCTGGCGAGTCTGGGCGGACTGGGCTGGGCGTGGTGGAGCGGGTTGCGCTGGGCGCTGTGGCTGGGGCCGGCGGTGGCGGTTGGCGGGGCGCTGTCGCTGGCGACGATGTGGGCGACGCGGGCCGCGCGCTTCCAGTCGCTGGCGGTGGCGCGGGTGCTGCAGTACGGCGGCGCAGCGCTGGCGCAGGCGCTGGCCGGGTGGCTGCACGGCGGGGTGGTCGGGCTGGTGATCGCGCCCATCGCGGCGCAGACGCTGGCGACGCTGCTGCTGCGCGGCCCGGCCGTGACGCCCGCAACCGACACGCCACCACTGCGCGACATCGCCCGGCGCTACAAGGAATTCCCCCTGCTCAACACGCCGCACGCCTTCCTTGGCGCGTTACAGGACACGGTCTCGCTGGCGCTGATCGCCGCCACGCTCGGCCCCGCCGCCGCGGGCTTCTGGGGCCTGGCACTGCGTTACCTGAAGGCGCCAGCCACGCTGGTCGGCAGCGCGGTGTCGCAGGCGTTGTATCCGCAGCTGGCGGCCAAGGGACCGGGGCCGACGCGCGCTGCGCGGGCAGCGGTGCGGCGGATCATGGCCGTGCTGGGTACCGCAGGACTGGCGCTGGTGGCCGTGCTCTGGGTGCTCGGGCCATGGGCGTTCGAGCGGCTGTTCGGCGCCGAGTGGCGTCAAGCTGGGGAACTCTCCCGGACGCTGGCGCCCTACATCGGGGCACACTTCGTGGCCGCGCCGCTGGCGGTGGTGACGATGGCTTGGGGCGCGCAGGCCTGGGCGTTGCGGCTGGCGCTGTGGGGACAGGCGGCGTTTGTCGGCGCGCTGGCCCTGGGCTTGCATCTGGGCGGGCTGGCGGGCGCGGGCTGGGGCGTCTCTGCGGCGATGGCGGGCTACTTCGGCTGGTACTTCTGGCGGCTGGCCACCTGGCCGGTGGCGGACTGACACGACAACCAGGCAACTCTGGGCAAGGCAAGGACCGAACGGATGGAGACATGCTGAGACTGCGCGCGGCGCTGAACCGCTGGCGACGCCGACTGGTGCGCGGACTGCAGTTCCGCGTGCTCTTCGGCGAGCGCTCGCAGGGCCGCGACCTGCCGCACACGCGCATTTCGCCGTCCACCTGCATCGAGTGCGAGGACCGCCTCGTGCTGGGCGACCACGTCTACATCGGCCACTTCAACCTGCTCGACGCCAGCGGCGGCCTGACCATCGACGAAGGCGTGCAGATCACCAGCCACTGCGCCATCGTCACGCACAGCTCGCACCGCAGCCAGCGCCTGCTCGGCCGCGCCTTCGCCACCTGGGCCGGACCCGGCGAGCGACCCGGCTGGATCGGCGGTCCGGTGCACATCGGCGCCTGGAGCTTCATCGGCCCGCACAGCGTCATCGAGGCCAATTCGCAGCTCGGGCGCGGCACCATCGTCTGCGCAGGCGCCCGAGTGCGGGGGGCATTTCCGGATTTCGCAATTCTCGATGGCGCACCTGCGCGGGTGGTCGGTGACAGCCGTGACGGGGATGCGACACTGCTTCGACAAAATCCAGCATTCAGGGTGAACCACGACGCTTGGGCCACCATGCCCGAGCCGGACGACTGCGACCGCCGCCTCCCATGACCCGACCGTATCGCCCCCTCGTCGACCTGCCCCCCGCCACCGACCCGCCCGCCTATGGCCGCTGGCGCCATGTGCTCATTGGCGATGGCGAAAGCCCGCACCTGCTGAAATGGGCCCGCGCCCTCGCCCCGCAGGTGGACCTGTGGGTGGCGTCCAGCCGCGGTTTCCTGCCCGGATTCGACGACCTCGTGCCACCGCGCGGGCGCCTGGCGCTCGGCGAATCGATGGACCACTCCGGCGGCAACGTCGGCCTGCTCAGGCGCCTGCCCGAGCTGGGCCGCTGGCTGCAGGAGGTGGACGCCGACTGGATCCACCCGCACTACCTGACCTCGCACGGCACGCTGGCCATGGGTGCCAAGAAGGGCTGGAAGCTGCGCGGGAAGATCGTCGGCTCCGCCTGGGGCAGCGACATCCTCGTCACCCCGAAGCGCGGCCCGCACTACCGCTGGGTGACCTCGCAGATCCTCAAGGCCTGCACGCTGACCACCAGCGACTCCGAGCACATGGCCGCGCAGATGCGCCAGCTCGGCGCGGGCGAGGTGCGCGTGTTCCCCTTCGGGCTGGAGCAGATGCCGCCCCGCCCGCCGCACAAGGCGCCGTGGAGCTTCTTCGCCAACCGCGGGCTGGAACCGATCTACCGGCCCGACCGGGTGATCACCGCGTTCGCCTCCATCGTCTCGGCCTACCCGGAGGCGCGGCTGACGATCGCCAACGACGGCTCGCTGCGCGCCGCGCTCGAACAACGCGTGGGCGAGCTAGGCCTGGCGAACCACATCGAGTTCGTCGGCCGACTCGACGCCGAAGCGCAGGCACGCTGCTACGAACGCGCGCAGTGGTACCTGAGCCTGCCGTCGAGCGATTCGGTGGCGGTGTCGGTGCTGGAGGCGATGGCGCACGGCTGCATCCCGCTGCTGTCGGACCTGCCGGCCAACCACGAACTGGTGCGCTCGGGCCTGAACGGGCTGATCCTGACGGACGCCCCGATCGAGCTGATGAACCTGCCGCAGCAGCTCGCGCCGCTGCTGCCGCAGGCGGTGCAGATCGGCCGCGACAACCACGAGTGGGTGCGGCTGCACGGCCAGTTCGCGCCCGCGGTGGAAGGGCTGCTCGGGCGGCTGTCCGAACTGATGTGAACCCCGGCGCTGCCGCATGAACATCCTCTACCTGAACCACTACGCCGGCGCGCCCGCGCTGGGCATGGAATACCGGCCCTACTACCTCGCCCGCGAGTGGACCCGGCTGGGCCACCGGGTGCAGATCCTGGCGTGCGCGACCTCGCACTACCGCGCCGTCGCCCCGACCCACCGCGACCACCCGATCAACGCGCCCACGCACCAGGACATCGACGGCATCGACTACCTCTGGTTCCCCGGCCCCGCCTACCAGGGCAATGGGCTGGGACGGGTGAAGAACATCTGGGCCTTCCTGCGCCAGGTCTGGCGGGCCTCGCGCCGCATCGCCACGCAGTTCCGGCCGGACGTGGTGATCGCGTCGAGCACCTATCCCATGGACATCTGGGTCGCGCGGCGGCTGGCACGGATGGCGCGGGCGAAGCTGGTGTTCGAGGTGCACGACCTCTGGCCGCTGTCGCCGATCGAGCTGTCGGGCATGTCGCCGCGGCACCCCTTCATCGTGCTGTGCCAGAAGGCCGAGGACGACGCCTACCGCGACGCGGACGTGGTCGTCTCGATGCTGCCCAAAGTGCACGAGCACATGGCCAGCCGCGGACTGGACCTGAAGAAGCTGCACATCGTGCCCAACGGCATCACGCTCGACGAGTGGACCGGCGAGCTACCCCCGCTGCGCCCCGACGTGGCGGCCGCGGTCGAACAGGCCCGTGCACGCGGCACCACCGTCGTCGGCTACGCCGGCTCGATGGGCCTGCCGAATGCGCTGGACACGCTGCTCGACGCCATGCGCCAGCTGCAGGCCGAGGGCGCGCCGATCGCCCTCGTCATGGTCGGCGGCGGCCACGAGCGCGAACGGCTCGCGGCGCGCGTGCAGGCCGAGGGACTGGCGAACGTGCAGATGCTGCCGCCGATCCAGAAGGTGCAGATCCCCGCCTTCCTCGCCGAGATCGACATCGCCTACATCGGCTGGCAGCGGGTGCCGATCTACCGCTTCGGCATCGCGCCGAACAAGCTGATGGACTACATGATGGCCGGCTGCGCGGTGCTGCACTCGGTGGAAGCCGGCAACGACCCGGTCGCGGAAGCCGGCTGCGGCCTGACCGTGGCGCCCGAGTCGGCCGACGCCGTGGCCGAGGGCCTGCGCCGCATGGCCGCCCTCACGCCCACCGAGCGCCACGCGATGGGCGAGCGCGGCCAGGCGTTTGTGCAGGCGCACCACACTTACCCGGTGCTGGCGCGGCGCTTCCTGGCCGCCTGCACGGGCGGCTGAAGGCGATGGGCGCGCCCGCCGACCGCTACAGCCTGCTGCACCCCGATGTCTGGCAGACCGTGCAGGAGCGCCAGCGCGCCCTGCTGGGCCTGCTGGCGCTCCACGGCTGGCACGACCTGCGCGAGCGCACGCTGCTCGAAGTCGGCTGTGGCACGGGTGGCAACCTGCTCGAATTCCTGCGCATGGGCTGGCGGCCGGAACACCTCGCCGGCATCGAGCTGCTGCCCGAGCGCCACGCGCATGCCCGCGACGTGCTGCCCGAGCGCGTGGCGCTGCACCTCGGCGATGCCCGCACGGTGCCGATCGCCGAGGCGGGCTGCGACCTCGTCTTCCAGGCGACCGTGTTCTCGTCGCTGCTCGACGACGCCGTCCAGCAGCAGCTGGCGGCCGCGATGTGGCGCTGGGTGAAGCCGGGCGGCGCGGTGCTCTGGTACGACTTCACCGTGGACAACCCGCGCAACCGGAACGTGCGCGGTGTGCCGCTGCAGCGGGTGCGGGCGCTGTTTCCCGAAGGGCGGATCCGCGCGCAGCGCGTGACGCTGGCGCCGCCACTGGCGCGGCCGGCGTGCCGGGTCTGGCCGGGGCTGTACCCGGTGCTGAATGCCATGCCGCTGCTGCGCACGCATGTGCTGGCGTGGATCGAAAAGGACGCCCGCGCCCGCTAGACTGCCCGGCTCACCTCCAGACTCACAGGAATCGCCATGGGCGCGCAGTGGAAAGCAAAGCACAAAGACCTGGCTTCTAACGCCAAGGGCCGTCTCTTCGGCAAGCTCGCCAAGGACATCATGATCGCCGCCCGCCACGGCGCCGACCCGGCCGCCAATTCGCGGCTGCGGCTGGTGATCGAGCAGGCGCGCAAGGTCTCGATGCCCAAGGACACGCTGGACCGGGCCATCAAGAAGGGCGCGGGCCTGACGGGTGAATCGGTGAACTTCGAGCACGTGGTCTATGAAGGCTTTGCGCCGCACCGCGTCCCGGTGATGGTCGAGTGCCTGACGGACAACGTGAACCGCGCCGCCTCCGACATGCGCGTGCTGTTCCGCAAGGGCCAGCTCGGTACCTCCGGCTCCGTCGCCTGGGACTTCGACCACCTCGGCATGATCGAAGCCGAACCGACCGACGCCAAGGCCGGCTCCGACCCGGAAATGGCCGCCATCGAAGCCGGCGCGCAGGACCTGGAAGCCGGCGACGAGGACGGCACGACGCTGTTCTACACGGCGCCCACCGAGCTGGATCTGGTCAGCCGCGCCCTGCCCGCCCACGGCTTCACGGTGCTGTCGACCAAGCTGGGCTACAAGCCGAAGAACCCGGTCGCGCCGGACAGCCTGAGCGCGGAGCAGCTCGAAGAGGTCGAAAGCTTCCTCGCCGCGCTGGATGCGAACGAGGATGTGCAGAACGTGTTCGCGGGGCTGGGCGGCTGACCTCGGTCGCCTCGGGCGCGGTCTCGAGCAGGTACAGGTTCTCGTCGATCAGCGCCCCGGCCCGCACCGACTCCGTGCGCATGATGCCGGCACATTGACATCCTCCCCGCCCTAAAGGACGGGGATTCCGGCGGGCGTGACCGCTTGCGCGGCCGAGCCTTCGGCGGGTTCCTGCTTCATCGCGGCTGCGCGTCGTCCCCTCACGGGTCTGGCGCGTCTGACCTCCGCTCCACAGGCTTCGGGCCTTTCGACCCAGACCGCGTGTCCCGCGGCCCGTATGTTCTTTGCGGCGTTCAGGTCCGCGTTCTCGCTGTGCCCGC